>JAPOYZ010000293.1 GCA_026706325.1 Candidatus Aminicenantota bacterium | reverse complement strand
CCCGGAGAACTTCAGGAGCCGGGTCCGGACCATGCCCCCGCGGTAGGGAGCGCGGAGAGATACGAAGCCATCCTCGCGCAATGCGGCCCGGCGGATCCGGACCTGGTCCGTCTTGCCCTGCTCGGCGTAGTACAGGGACATCTCGCCTGGCGCCGTGGGGACCAGCGTCGGGCCCACCTGGATGGCCCGTTCATGCCAGTTCAGAGGGTTCGGTCCGGGCCGGAGAAACGCCTCCATGAAGCGCCGGTCGAAATTCACGCCGTCCCGGCTGAACATGAAGACCACCTCCGACTGTCCGGGCGCCGGCCAGTCGTCATGAAACTTCCGGGTGGGATGATACCGTTTCGGGAACATGAGGATCAGGTCGGGACGCCGATAGTAAGGCACGGCCGAGTTCTTGTAGAGGTGCTCCAGGGGAGTCTCGCCGAGACCGATGTACTCGGGCTCGGACCAGTCCCGGAAATCCTTGGAGGTGAAGAGGCGGATGTCCCGGATCCGGCTGATCTTCTCGACCACTCCCGAGGGGCGCCCAATCAGGACATGGTAAGGTCCCCTGCCCACCGTCCTTCCATCCAGCGGCCTGCTTCCCCGGCGGTACCAGCCCCGTGCGTAAATGGAATAGCGCCCCCGGGCTTCGTCCCACAGGATGATGTTGTGGGAATCGAACGCTCCGTCCCCCAGCGGCGGCACGACGATGGGTCCCTCATGGACCATGCGCCAGCGCAGGCCGTCGGGAGAAACCAGGCCGTAGAGCAGGGCGATTTCCCGGCCCGAAGGCAACTTGGTCCCCTGGTTGGTGATGGCCTTGTAACGCTCCTGAGGGGCCGCCTCGGGGTTTCCGTCCTTGACGACGGAGACGGACCGGCCAATGCCTCCGGGCGCCGGCCAGACGAGGTTGTTCTCCCTCGACCCGTCGTGCTCGATGAGGCCCAGCTTGGGCTTCACCCAATGCATTCCGTCCAGACTCTCGGCGTAGGCGGTCAGGATGGGTTTCTCCACGGCCCGGGCCCGATACCACATCCGGTATCGATACCCGTCCTTGATGACCACCGGGTTGTAGATGGCGTGGTCCTCCCAGGGACGGTCGCGCCGCAGAACGACCTCCCGCGGCTCCGGCCGGTGAAGGACGTGCCGGACGTTCTCCAGGCTTTCGATCAGCCAGTCGTCCCAGAGAGGCTGGAGCTCGCTTCCCACTTCCCGGACTTCAGAGGGAGCCGGGAAGCCCGTCGAAAACAGCCCGTAGAAGAGCAGGCCGGCGGCCAACCAGCCCCGGAATGGACGCGAGGTCATGTCAGGAAGTCCCCGGGTGAGAAATAGACCCCGTAGAGATGGGCCTTGGTCCTGGGGTCGCCCCGGTTGCTGTAGTCCACCATGAAAATCCGTCCGTCCTCCAGCTCCACCCAGGAGGAGTAACCGTTGTCGGGCCGGTGGGTGGCGGAAGGTGTATTGGCGTGGAGCTCCAGCATGTGGTCCAACTGGTACTGGTCGGGATGCTCGCCGCTGTCGGCCCGCCACTCCCACTGGTGATGCGGCTCGGTGTCGTTGCTGACCTGGTAGGCGGCGCGGCTCCACCAGCTCGTGCCTTTCCCGTTCTCTGCCCGTCCGAACCACGTCTCCAGCAGCGGAAAGTCGTTGTAGAGAGCCCGGCTCATGACCACCTTGCCGTCGACCTGGACGGTGAACAGGCCCTTCCAGGCGTTGAGCCGGACGTTTCTCGGCTTCGTCATGTCCAGTTCGTGGATCAGGTCGATGCGGCCGCCGCTGGCCCGGTCGGGACCCAGGTCCCGCTTGGGCGCGTAGAGCCGGAGGCCGTTGCTGCAGACGTCCAGCCTCCGTTCCAGACGGCCGATCTCCATGGAGGCGATGGGCTGATCGGGTGGGCCCTCGACTCGAAGCACCGCTTCCAGAAAAAGGTCGCTCCGGAAGTTCTCGGGAGGAAGAAGAATGTACTGGGTAACGGCTCCGGGAACGTCATCGACGCGCAGTTCCCCCGATTCGAGCTTTACCCGGTCGTGGTAGTGGACTCCGCCCGGCTGGAATCCGGGATTGCGGCGCAGGTCTCCGATCCAGGCGTGCGTGCCCCGGTTCCCCGACCGGTTCCGGTAGGTGACCAGGACGCGTCCGTCGGGAAGTTGCTTGGCATAGGGACGGTCTCCCGCGAAGGGCATGGGTTCGGGCCGGCTCCAGTTCCGGCCCCCGTCGTTGGAGAAGCAGAGGTACGAGGGGTAGCCGTGATGGTTGCTCTCCCTCAGAACGCAGGCGAGGGAACCGTCGGAAAGGACCACGATGGCGGCTTCCGAATGATGGTGGACCGTGTCGGCCGCGACGATGCTCCGGTCCTTCCAGGTCATGCCGCCGTCGGTGGAGCGCATGACCAGGACGCCGATCTTGCGCGTGGCCTTGAAGAAGATCTGGGAGGCCATGAGCAGGGTTCCGTCCGGCAGCTCCACGATCCGATCCGGCTCGAAGCCGGGGACTCCCGTCAGCCGGGGCACGCTCCAAGTGCGCCCCTCGTCCGAGCTGAACCAGCTCCAGATTCCGGGAGGCTGGTCCTCGTGGATATGGCTGAAGTCGTTCTGGTCGCAGATGATGACCAGCCGCCCGTCGCTGAGGCGGCTGATCCGCGGGGTCACCCAGCGCTCCTCGCCCTTTCGAGGGTCCGCCTCCGAGACGACCCGGGGAGTTCCCCAGGTCTTTCCATTGTCATGGCTTTCGAGGGTCGTGAGCCGGGTCGTCTCCTGCGGCCAGTGGGCGTCGCAGTCGTTGTAAACCAGCATCAGCTTCCCGCCGGGAAACCGGATCAGGTCGGGGTTCTTGGTGAAGCGCCCCTGGGGCCGCCAGACCGTGACTTGCCGGTTGGCAACGGCGTCAAGTGAGCGCATTCGGCTGCGTCGGCTGGGGGACGGTGCGGAAAACACGGTTCCGTGAAAACCCGGGGAGACAGAGGCGAGGGCGCCGGCGCCCAGGGTCCGGCTGAGGAAACGGCGTCGGTTCAGGTTCATCTTCTTCATTTGGTACTCCCAGAGGGAAAAAAGGAATGGGGGACAAGACTGTCCCCCCTCCTGTTCACTACTCGAACCAGAACGAATACAAGTGGGCTTCTCGCAGCAAAAACTGGAGGCGGATGTTCTTTCCCTTGAGTGATTCCGGGTCCTCCATGTCATTCCAGTGCATGACGTGGTTCGTAGAATCGCCGGTGAAGCCTCGCGAGCGGTCGTAGTCCCACTCGGGCAGCCATTGGCCGTCCAGCTCGCCGTCTGCACTCCGGACGGCCACCCGGATGGAGCCGTTGGCGGAAGTTTCTGCGTTGATGTGCAGACGACCGCCCGGGTGCTTGAGGGGCCGGGTCAGGAGGAATCCCTCCTGGGGCGCCTCGATGGAGACGAAGCCGTCCTTGCGCAGGGTGGCCAGGCAGATGTGCGAGTTGCCGGGCATGCGGACGTGGAGCTGCTCGCGGCCCACATAGTAGAAGTCGATCCGGTCCTCCCGCTCGATGAGGCCCACCGGCGGAAAGACCATGCCCCAGTCGTAGCTGCCGGCGGGTCCCGTCTCCAGGAAGAGGGGCCGGGCCGGATGGCGCTCCCAGTGGATGCCGTCCCGGCTCCAGGCCAACTGGATGTCGATCTGCATGTGCTTGGCCGGCTTGGACTCCACGTCGAACGGCTGCTTGTAGTAGAAATTTTCCAGAAATCCCAGGTAGAGACCTTCGTAGCGGGCCACCGTCATTCCATAGAACGAGAAGGGGTCCAGTTCATCGGGCCTGAGGATCACGGTGGGTTGGGTCCAGTTGACGAGATCGGAGCTTTCCGAATAGGCGATCCTCCGGATCCGGCTGGCGTTGATGGGCGGCCTCCGGTAGAGCATGAAGACCTTCCGCTCCGGGTTGTAGAGAATCTGGTTCTCACAGTCGCTCTGGCCCCGGAAGATGGGGTTCTCCTCCTGGTCCTGGAAGTGGATGCCGTCTTCGCTCAGGGCGATCCGGACCTCCATGCCTCCGCCGGGCATCTGCAGGGTGGCGGGATTCCGGCCCAATTCTCCACTGTGGTAGACGAGCAGGTAACGGCCCTTGCGGCGCCAGTCCGGAGGCAGTTCGCTGACCGCGATGGAGGCGCTCCGCCCCGGCTTGGTGAAGAATATGTTGGGAGCCGAAAGGCCTTCGATCCGGTGCAGCTTCAGGCCGGGCGCCGTCCAGGTCAATCCGTCCCGCGATTCGAAGTAGAGTCCGAAGTGTTGGCCTGCGGTGCGGTACATCCGGTAGCCGTTGGCCCACATGCGGTAGAGGCCCCTCTCCAGGTCGTAGACGACGCTGGGAGTGCTCACCACGTGGGTCTGCCTGTGGTCCGGTGAGGCGCCGCCGGTGATGAGGGGGTTCTCCGGGTGGCGCCGGGGCCGATGGACCACCCTGCGGCAGCCGGCCAAGTCCTCGACCACGTAGCCATCCATGAGCAACTGACGCCGGTTCCCGATCTCGAGAGGCGGCGTCGGCAACACCGCCCAAGAGCCCTCGATGGAGGTCCCCTTCACGTACTTGGAAGCGGAGAGCCTGTCGCCGGTGACGATGTGTCCCGTCCCGTCGAAGCGGCCCGGCGGTTCCTTGATCCGAGTCTCGGCCTGACCCAGGGCCGTTCCGGCGCCGGCAAGACCGAACAGCATTCCCAAGGGCAACAGCGCGTTCCAACCCGGATAGCGCATCGTCTCCTCCTTACCGGTCCTGGCCCGGGTACTCGACGGTCACGAAGATCTGGTGCACGATCACCGGACGCCTTTCTTCAGGTTCGCCTCTACCTTCAGTATCCGGGTCCCGAACCAATCGACCCTCCGCAAACTCGTCCACCAGGGTCCCCTCATTCCGTTTCCACCCCAGCCAGTCCTTTCGCTGGACGCCGGGTGGAGCCACGATCCCGGGGAACGGCCCTCCGGCCGGAACGTCCGAAATGATTCCCAACTCGTTGTTGCCGCTGCGCATGATCCCGGCGGGAACTTCCAGGTGATACCAGGGCTCCTCCCGGGTCGGCGCGGCAAGCAAGGTGTGGTTCAGCCGGACCCAGATGCGGGTGTCCTCCCGACTGTCGGCCGTCCAAAGACTGATGCGGAAACGGGCGCTCTCATCTTCAGCGTCCGGCCCCATCAGCAGCGGCAGCTTGGTTTCCACCCGATCCAGGACCACCGGCAGGAGAGCCGACTCGGACCCCTGGATGATGGGTCCTCCGGTGTGGGCCGTGGAATGAATGCCGTAGACTTTGTTCTTGCCCGCCAAAGTCTCCGCTTCGCCCAGTTCGCTGAGCGCCGAGATGAACTCCTCCCGAGTCAATTCCTGGGTCGGCTCGTTGGCGTAGTTGAACAGGTAGAGGCCGTCCGCACCCTCCTGGTGGTAATAGGCGGCGCTGGCCCGCATGCCTTCCCGAAACACGGGCCGCCCGTAGAGCCCCTCCCAGGCCCCGGCCCGATAGGAGTTGCCGTTGAGGGTGGCGTAGACGGGAACCCCGTGGGCCCGACCCAGGCTCACGAACTGGTCCAGGCGGAGCCGGCTGGGGAGGTGTCCCATGCCCACGAGCAGCACGTCCACCAGCCCCTCCCGCACCCACGCCTCGACCTCCATGCCCAGCTCCAGCGACCGTTCCAGGGAGTCCACGACATGGACGGCCAGGGTGTAGGGACGTCCCCGCCGCTCGCCCACGGCATCCAGCCGCTGCCGCGCCTCGCGCATCATTTCGGTCAACAGGTGCGCGTTTTGCCGCTCCTGTCCCAGCGGGAAACTGATGCCCATGCGGTTGAAGTCCAGCTCGTAGCCGTCGAAATCATGGGCTGCGGCGGTCCGCTCGATGAAGTCCAGCCGGTGCTGCCGGACCTCCGGATGGACGAAGTTGAACCCGGACCACAGCATGTGTTCGGTCAGTTCGGAGGGCAAGTGCCGACTGCTCTCGGGGGCCAGCAGGAACTCCGGATGCTCGATCTTGAAGGGATCGTCCAGATCATGCAGGGAGACGGACCGCCAGGACGCGTGCAGATCGTTCATCCTCAGGGAGGCCCACACCTCCATTCCGCGGGCGTGGCAGGCTTCGATGACCAGGTCCCGCACCTCCTCGTAGGAACTGAAACAGGGCCAGAGCATCTCCGTCGAGATGTTGTAGGGAGGGTCCGCGCCGTTGCCGACGTGGAAGACGTAGGTGTCCACCTGGGTGCCGAAGGTCATGTTGGTGCGGACGTCGAGAAAGGACTGGTGGTCGGTGATGTCGGCGATCAGCTTCATGTAGGGGATCTTCCGCCCCTGGTCGATGTAACCCCAGGTTTCCTGCGAGGCGGCGTCGTAGTAGAGAATTCGCCGCTTCCGGTCCTTGGGAAAGACGGTTTTTCCGGCGCCGCCGTCTTCGCCTCCACCCTCGGGGGAGCAGGCGACGGTCGCGAACATGACACCCAAAAAGAGCGTCAACCAGCGATGCAGTCTCATCTTTCCCTCCCAGCCCGTGCCGGCATCAGGTCCGGAACCGAATGGAATACAGGTCCGCGTCTTTCACGGCGAACCGCAGCCGGACGGGTGTGCCCGAAGACACACACGTGCTTGGCGGTACTTCCGTGGATCACGATGTTGTTGTCTCTGGACGGCTCGAACCCCCGGATCCCCGGGTTTCATGGATCCCCAGGACGGGACTTCCCCAATGGATGCCGTCGCCGCTCTCGGCGTAGCAGGTGCACGGCTCCGGCCGCCGATCGGCCCGGATTCCGTCCCAGACGCCGCCTCCCCGGTACCGGAGCCGGTAGCAGTCTCCCTCCAAGTATAGAGGGTGCAGGGTGCGATCAGAACCAGGCAGCCAAGAGGAGATCAAACAATACGGAGGAATTGCCGCTTTTGGGCCGGTGTTGAAGAGTGGGGACGATGAAGAGGGGGGACAAGACAGTCCCCCCTCCTGTTGAAGAGGGGGACAGGAATGTCCCCCCTCCTACTTAGAACGAGAAGCGGAAGCCCAACTGAATCTGGCGCGCCGTCGCCGCACTGCTCACGCGGCCCGCGCTCGAGCGGTCTATTCTGCCTTCCGGCGCGTTGAAGATGGCAGTGTTCATTGCGTTGAAGAATTCCACCCGGAAATCCAGGGACTTCTGCTCGCCGATGGCGAACGCCTTGTGCAGCGAGAAATCCACAATGGGCACGCCGTCGTAGCGCAACGGCCAAGGCGACGCATTGCCGATCGCCAGAGAGGCGGCCTGGTGGCAGTATTGGGCCCCTCCGCACAGACTGCGGTCGTATTTGGGCAATACAAAGGCGCTGACATCGAACCACCGTTCCACCGTCGCGCCCCCACCCAGGCTTCCGTCGCGAATCCGGTCCGGCCGCTGGCCGGACCGCCGGCCCTGGTTCCACAGATCCCGGTTCACGCGGACTTCGAACAATGCACCCGTGGTCAGGGTGACGATTCCCGTCGCTTCCCAGCCACCCAGAAGCGTTTTCTTCAGTCCGTCCGCGTTGCGGAAGAACGGAAGCTGCCAGATGGCCGAACTGTAGTAAGTATGCGTGCGATCCCAGCGCATGGGCGACTTCAGGCGGTGGCGCTCGAATTCCAGGGAATTGCGCCCGTCGAGCCAGACCCCGTTGATGTTGAGGGCCATGCCCTTGCCCCAGGTGTAGCCCATCGACAAGGCCAGCCCGTCCTGGAAGCGCCGTTCCAGCTTGGCCTGCAGGGAGTCGTAGTGCATGTTCCCATCAGGTCGCATCAGGATGTTGGGCCTCAGTTGGGGGTAGGGACGGCGAGCCCGCTGTCCGCTCCAGGAACGGGGCGCCGTGTCGTCGGGAATCCAGGCGCGCGGTCCGGCCGTGATCGTGGCGGAGCTGGCGTTCAGTGTTCCGCCGCCCACCAGCGTCTGCGTATAGCCTTCCGGTTGGGCCACGTTGTGGGGAAGAGAATTCCGGATGTGCCGCGCCTGGTTCCCCACGTAGGCCACTTCCAGCTTGGTGCCCTGGAAGAGCTCGTGCTGGATCGACAGGTTGTAGGAGTACACCTGCCCTTCTTCCCAGTCCAACTCCGACAGGTAGCAGGTCCGGTACTCCCCCACCGCGGTCTGTGTCGGCAGCTCCAGCCGCCTTCCCAGGAACAGGGTCGGTTTCTCCGTCCCCCTCGGCAGGATGCTGCTGATCGTGCCGGTGGCGGGAAGCAGCGTCCTGCCTCTGAGCACCCCGATCTCCTGGTCGTAGGTCAGCCCCGCCCCCAGGCGCAGGACCGTCCGGTTGGTTCCGAACATCCTCCAGGCCAATCCGAAGCGCGGCGCGAAGTAGCGCCACTTGGCCTTGAAGCAACCCCGCGTGCCCAGATTCCCGAAGGGCATGGCCAGGCCGGTCGGGCCTTGGAAGCGGTTGATGTCGAAACCCTTCGGCATCATCCGTACCGGATCGATGCGGCCGTTGGCCTGCGAGTAGTCGAAAGCGCAGTAGTAATAGTCGGTGGGATAGCCGCCGTCGGGGGTGCCTCCGTAGTAGGGCGGCCGCGGTTGCTCCCACCTGACGCCCAGGTTCAGGGTCAGGTCCGGTCCCAGCTTCCAGTCGTCGTTGATGAACCAGTTGTAGTGGCTCATGTCGAAGTGGGTGTAATAGAAGGAGTTGCCTTGATTGTTGCCGGTCACCGACGAGGGCAGGCCCAGCACGAAGTCGGCCCAGGGTTCTCCGAAGGTGGCGCCGGTGACGGCTCCCGCATCGTTCCGTCTGATCTGGCCGGTGGCGTACCCGTCGAACTGGTCTCTGCCGCCGCTGTAGGCGATTACGCGGTTGCCCTCAACGTCCAGGTTCCGACTGTGCTCGATGCCGAATTTCAGGTAGTGGTTCCCTTTCCGCCACGAGGCGGCGTACTTCGCCGACCATCCCCAGTCCGTTCGGGGCGACACCGTCGTTCCCCGCCAGCCGGTGTAGTTGGAGGGCTCGATGCGCGGCACTCCACCCGGGCCTCGACTGCCATCCGGGTAGTAGGACACGTGCAGGTGTCCGTCGTCGTATCCCAGGTCCTCGGCCCAGTTCCGGTCATCCAGCGGCACCGAGATCAGCCAGGAGAAACTCCAAATCGAGGCGCTGAGCTCCGTCACCAGGTTCGACCCGATGGGATCGACCCAGCTCACGAAAGTGTGGCTGCCGTGCGCCCGGACTTGAAATTGCCGGCTGACCCCATGGAGTTCGGCCCCCGGGGTGCCGTACCTCCCCGTGTGCACCGTCTCCGGAGAGTTCTGCCAACTGAAGCGGGCAAAGACCGTGTCGTCGTCCGCGAAGTGGTGATCGCCCCGGATGGAGTACTTGTTGACCCGGCTGTTGCGAGTGTTGGGGTAGCTATAGTTCTGGTCGGTGGCGCCGGCCACGTTGGGGGCCGGTGGAGGAATCAGTTCAATCGCCTTCCGGTAGACGGGATTCATCATGCTCTGGGGAATCCGGTTGTTGGGGAAGGGTTGCCGCATCCCATCCACCACGTCGAAGGGATTGTAGAGCTGCGGGATCTGTCCGCTGGCTCCGGCGCCCGAGAAGTCTCCCCCGACCATGGCCGCCGAGGGGACCGTCAGGAAGCCGACGACCTCGACGTCGTCGATGAACCGCTCGTAGTGGGCGTGGAAAAAGGTCTGGTCCTTGAAGATGGGGCCGCCCATGGATCCGCCGAAGATCTGGTAGTTCACCGGCAGCTTGTCGGACCCGGTCCGGTTGGTGAAGAAATTGGCGGCATCCATGCGCTCATCCCGGAAGTAGTACCAGGTGTGGCCGTGGAACTCGTTGGTCCCGCTCTTGGAAAGCATGCTGATCACCGCCCCGCCGACCCGGCCGTGCTCGGCCGAGTAGTTGTTGGTGATGATCTTGAACTCCTGCACCGTTTCCGGTGTGGGCTGGACCACGGGCCTCTGGGTGACGTAGCCCTGGTTGTTGGCCCCGTCCAACGTGATCTGGTTGGAGTGGGCGTAGAGCCCGTTGAAGGAGGGATAGCCGCCACCGTAGGCATACATCTGCTGAGCGTAGCCGATCTCGGACCGCTCCTGGACGCCGCCCGTGGTCAGGTAGGCCAGCTTCACCAGGTCCCGTCCTCGAATGGGCAGATCCAGGATCTTCCTCTCCTCGATCACCGCTCCCACCTCGGCCGTGTCCGTGTCGATGATGGTGGTCTGACCGGTGACGGTCACCTGCTCGGCAATCTCACCGGGCGTCAGCGTGAAGTCGACCCGGGCCACCTGGGTCACCTCCAGGCGCACATCCAGGGAAATCTGGGTCTTGAAGCCGGGCAACTCCGCCTTCAGGTCGTACCGGCCCGGAATCAACTTGTCGATCAGGTAGTTTCCCCGGTCGTCGGTCACCGCCAGACGCGGCACATTCGTGGCCGTGGCCGTGGCCTCGACTTCGACTCCGGGCACCACGGCGCCGGTCTGGTCCGTAACCGTCCCCAGCAGCCGGGCGTAGGTGGTGGCCTGTCCGTAGGC
This sequence comes from Candidatus Aminicenantota bacterium, assembly GCA_026706325.1. Taxonomy (GTDB): domain Bacteria; phylum Acidobacteriota; class UBA6911; order RPQK01; family JAJDTT01; genus JAJDTT01. Next base: position 1,401 of record JAPOYZ010000293.1, on the reverse strand, counting down.
CGGTGCGGGCGCCAACACTGCGGCCAGCGCCAGGACGGCCATTGCCGGACCCCCACGGCTCGTTGATTGATTGTTCATTTTTTCTTCCTCCTCTTGGCGGACGCCAACTAATCCGGGCTGGTTCCCAGGGATCGAGATGGGTTTGAAGTGGGTCGGGGCGGGATCTCGCTCCCCGGATTTGAGGTCTATTATGAACGGTGATTCATCAACGCACAAGCGCCCGATTTCCTGGAATTTCCCGAATTTATTGGGCAATTAGTCGACGGGTTTGTTGCCGAACGATCTTCTTGTAACGTCTTTCGTTTCGTTGACCCCGGCGGAATCGGGGCGTAGACTCGTAAGCAAAATAATTCCTTGCGGAGGTAACGGGATGCACCGACTATCCACTACCTTTCTTCTCCGCGTGGGTGCGATCGCGGTCCTTGCGATTTCCTGGGTTCTGCTGCGGGATACTGGGGACACCGACGCTTCGATCGCTGCCGGATTCGACCCGGACGAGCGGTTCGTCCTGGAGTCCAATCTGCCCACCGGCCAGTTCTCCTTCGAGGTCCTGGAGGAGGGGAGCCGGGTTCACCTGCCCTCCCGCCTCTACTTCGCCCACGCCGACGGGCGCCCCGAAGCGCCCGTCGTGGGCCGGTTCCAGAACTTCCTGGTCACCGCCACCGGCCGTGAACTCAAGACCCTTCCGGCGGGCGAGTACGACGTGTATGTGACCCGGGGAACCGAATACACCCTGGACCACCAGCAGGTCTCCATCTCCGAGGGACAGAGAACCCACCATAACTTCACGCTGTCCCGGGTCGTGGACACTTCGGGATTCATCTCCTCGGACTTTCACATGCACCTGACGTTCGCCATGCGGGATGGAGCGATCGTGTCCGCGGCCGAGGGGCTGGATCTGCTGACCGCCACCGACCACAACATTCTCAAGGACTACGCTCCTCATATTCGGGAGCTGAACCTGGAGCCGTTCATCAGCTCGGTCGTGGGGGCCGAGATCGACACGGTCTTCGGCCACTTCAACAGCTTTCCCTTGTCGGTAAACATTTGGTCCGATAGGACCTTCCGGCATGCCATCCGCACACCGGGGGAGTTTCTGCGTCTCGTGCTGACGGACCCGGGAGATGAAATCGTCCAGATCAACCATCCACGCGGGAATCCGTTCAAACCGAGGAGCCGGTACTTCGACGCCCGGTTGAACCCCGAGACCTCCGAAATCGAGTACCCCTACTTCGAGACCGCGTTCGATCAAGTGGAAGTCTTCAACGCCAAGACCGACAGGGACAAAGAGAAGAACCACTACGGCCGCACGGCCCTGGTGGATCAGAAGCTCAAGGACTGGTACAGCCTCCTGAACCGGGGCATCTTCATGACGGGCGTCGCCAACACCGACGCCCACGG
>JAPOYZ010000271.1 GCA_026706325.1 Candidatus Aminicenantota bacterium | reverse complement strand
GCTCCAGGGCCGCCGGCCGCCAGGAGGGGACTCTGCCGGCTGTCCGCCTGAATTTGGAGGGCAGAAGATTGTTCGTGAACGCCGACGCCTCCGGTGGCCAGATCCGGGCCGAGATCCTGGGTCCCACCGACACTTTCTCGCTGGACAGGAGCATCCCGGTCAAAGGAGATCACCTGAAGGCCGAGCTCAAGTGGAAAGGGACTCCCAATTGGGCCGCACTGGACGGAAAGCAGGTCCGGGTCCGATTCCACATGCGTCAGGCGAGCCTCTATGCCTTCTGGACCGAATAGGCCAAAACCATGACCGAAAAGGGATCGACACAACCGCGCGTGATGCGGGTCTCGGGGGAGACCGTCACGGCGCTGGCCTGGATCGGGCCCATGCTCATGCTCCTGGCCGAAGCCATCGGCAGCGGCGAGATCCTCACCGAGCCGGTGGCGGGCGCCCGCTACGGAGGAGCCCTGCTGTGGCTCATCCTCCTGACCATCGTCACCAAGGCCTTCTGGAACGAAGCCATCGGCCGGGTCTCCATCGTCACCGGCCAGAACTTCCTGGAGGCCTGCTCCGGGATGGGACCGCCGTTCTCCTGGGTGCCCTGGATCTGGTTCTGCATCAACCTGATCAAGGACTTCCTGCTGCGAGGCGGGATCGTGGCCATCGCCGGGCTCATCTGCCACGACGTCTTCGGCGGCCTGCTGCCGGGAGCGGGGGAGATCCAGCAGCAGGTGTTCTGGACCTTCCTCAACTTCCTCCTGGTCTGGGTGATCCTCATCGCCGGCGGCTACCGGCCGGTGGAGACCTTCAACACGGTCATGTGCCTGCTGTTTACCCTGAGCCTGCTGATCTGCGCCAGCTTCGTGGCTCCGGACGTGGGCGGCGAGCTGGCCCGGGGCCTGGTGCCGCGAATGGCCACCGACTTCGACCAGTTGCTGGTCATGATGTCCCTGGCCGGGATCGTCATGGCCGGTTCGGGAACCATCAAGTACAGCGCCTGGGCCGAGGAACGGGGAATGGGCCTTCTGGGCCACGCCCGGGAACACGGCCGATTGACGCGGGAGCAGTTTCAGCCCAACTCGCCCGAGGAAGTGAGCCGCATGCGGGGCTGGCTCCGGATCAACCGGACCAACATCATCCTGACCTATGTGCTGGGCCTCATCGTCTGCATGTCCACCTTTATCCTGGGAGTGGGAATCCTGCACCCGGCGGGCATCACCCTTGGGGGGCCGGGCCTGGCGCGGGAGTTGAGCCTGATGATGACCGAGGTCCTGGGACCCTGGTCCCGGAACGTCTTCTACCTGGGGGCCTGGGCCGCCATCATCAGTACCGCCATCTCCATCTTTGACGGCTCTTCCCGCATGTTCCTGCAGCCCCTTCGGATGAAGGCGCCGGGCCTGTTCGGCAAGGTGTCACCTCAGGTGTGGCAGAAGCTGATTCTGAGCGCGATGATGGCCGGTTCCTGGGCCGTCTACGCCTTCTTCCCGAAGCCGGTCACGCTGGTCCTGATCATGGGCGCCATCGACACTCCCATGATCGGCATCATGATGGTGTCCTACGCCTTCCTGGGGCGGAAGTATCTGCCGGCCGAGTACCGCTACGGCAAGGCCTGGTGGGCCGGCATCGTCCTGATGGGCTGCCTCTATCTGACCCTGGGAGTGTCCTACGCGTTTTTGAAGTGACTGGGGTGGCGGCATCCTTGGCGCCGAATCCCGTAGGTGCACCGACGGGCGAGGGACTGAAAGTCCGCCTGCCAAGTCGCCCGTATCGTTTTTCCGGGAAGAGAGGCCGAGGCCGCCGGGCGGGAAACTGAGACGGACTCGCGGAAACTCCACGAATCCGCAGATCTCAGCGCCGGGTCAAGTCCACATCGGAAACTGAGCCGCCCAACGTCTCCCGTGCAATTTCCAGGAGGTGCCGATGGTGGGTAAAGAAGAGCACTTGGGTCTTCCTGGCCAGTTCTCCCAGCACCCGGAAGCCGGCTCGCGCCCGGTCATCGTCGAAGTTGACGAACAGATCGTCGGCAACGAAGGGCAGGGCCGCGGCATGACCGAGATAGTCCTCGATGGAAGCGATGCGCAGAGCGAAGTAAAGCTGGTCCGCGGTTCCCCTGCTCATGCCCGGCACCGGAACGACCTCACCATCGGGCCTCGTTCCGATCAGATGAGCCTGATCCCTGGTGTCGTAGTCGACCCGAAGCTCGGTGAAGGAGCCTCCGGTGACGATCGCGAAGAGCTGGCCGGCGCGCCTGAGCAGAGGAGCCTGCTTCTCGCGCCTGTAGCGGTCGATGGCCCACCGCAGCAAGAGGACCGAGGTCCGCACGCGGATATAGCGCTCGGAGATCTGGCCGAGGTCCACGAGAGCCTCCTGACGCGCCGCTTCGGCTCGGGCCGCCGCCGCGTCACCGCCGACCGCCTGGAAAGCGCTTCGAGCCTGAGCTCGCTGCTCGGCGGCGGCGGCCAACTGGTCCCGCAATCGCCTCAGTCTGGCCTGGGTAGTGTCTTCCTGAGCCACGACCTGGTCCAGATCCACGTTGTCGCACTCTTCTTCCAACTCCGCCGCCGTCAGACCATCTCCTTGCTGCTCCAGTGCTTGCCGGATCGTGGCCAGCTCGACTTGCAGCGCCCGCAGGGAATCGGACTTCTCAATGGCGTTCCTCAGTTCCCCGCTGGTCGCCACGCCGGCCGCATCCCTGAGATAGTTGACCGACCCGCGTGCGGCTTCGCGGTCCTCCACCAGGACGCGGAGGCTGTTCTCCAGATCTCTTGTCTCCTGCTCCTTCCTGGCCCGAAGGTCACGTGTGCGCCGAGCGTCGGCCAAGCGGTCCTCAATCTCGACAACGGCGTCCTCGGCGGGTGTCCCGGAGAGGTCTCTCGCCACCTCATGGACCATCTTCTCGACGAGGGCCTCGAAGTCGGCCACGTCTCGCCGGATCTTGCCGATGCGTTGATGGCGCAGGTCGTTGATCCGCAGGGACTTCTCTCGTATCCGGTCCATGACGTCGATCAGAGCGGACACCGAATCGGGATTCGAGCCCGTGGCGAGCCCGACCTCGGTCAGGGCGGCCGACCACTCCTTCTGCCACCGGACCCACGCCTGCTCCGCCCGGGCCAACTCGCGGCGGCGACGCTCCAGCGTGGACTTTGCTTCCTGCAGGCGGTCCTCGAGCCGACTCTTGGTGTCCGCCTCCTGCTCATGATCCGCACGTATTCCGTCCGTACGCTCCAGCAACATCGGAAGGGTCTCCTGCTCGAACAGGCCGGGGTCGGCGCCGAGTGACGAGAATTCGGCCAGGAGCTCCGCTCTGGCCTCTCGCAGCTCTTCGCAGTGGACCTCCAGCGTGCGGGCCGCCTTGGCCCGGTCGTCGACCGCTTCCAGCAGATCATTTCGCGTCTTCATCCACTCCAGCATGGCGTCGGGAGGCAACGGCGAAAATGGCGCCCGGCTCCACAAGGTCTCCCAATCGGCGTGCAGACGCTCGCCTTCCTGAACGAGCTCCTCCCGGAGTTGGGTGAGCTGGGATACGCCGGACTCCTGCTCGTCGATGGTGCGGGACATCTCCGCCAAGCGTCCGGCCGCTTCGGCTTTGTCGAATCGTCGATCCGCCAAGTCGTCGGCGTTGCGTATCGCGGTTGACACGGCCGTCGCCAGGTCATCGAGCGCGTGCGCGTAGCGCCCCGCCTCCTCGGCGGTCAGCCGCAGATTGTCGATGTGCCTTTTCTTGGCCAATCTCCAGAGAGCGTCCCGATCGTCTCTGGCCTCCCGGAGGGTCTCCAAGGAAACGACCTGTTCCTCTCGCATGGCGCTCCGGAATTTGCTGCGAGCTCGATGAAGTTCCTTTTTGGCGCGGGCAAGTTGGCGGACCGCCTCGCGGTTGCGCCGCTCCCAGCTCTGCAGCTTGTCGCGATGCGCCTGCACGGTGGCCGCCGGGGGCACGCGCATCTCCGTAGCGGCCTCTTGACTCGGGACAGCCGGGTGCAAGGCGGAGAGCAGTCGATCCAGGCGATCCTGCGTGTGCTTGACGTCCAACTCCGCCCGGCGTACGCGCCCGGTGATGTCGCCGCTCTCCCGGATCGCCCTGATGACCGATCTCAACCGAGAGACATCGAAGGTCTCGCCCATGACCTCAATGGTCTGTCGAATCTCTTCGTGTTCGGCTTGCGCCTCCTGCACATTCTCGTCCCGGTTCTCCCGGTCCGAGGCCAGCTTGCCTCGCCGGCTCAGGAGGGACCGCAGGACCCCCAGCTTGGTCCGCGCCGGTATGCGTGAGATCAACTTGCCGATTTCCTCTTTCCAGCCCAACTCGGCGGCCAGGTCCCGCAACTCGGCTTCCGCCGCAGCGAGCTCCGCCTGCCGCTTCGGGAGGTCGTCCTTCCCGCGGCGGACCTCGATCCGGCGTTCATGGAGATGGGTGATGTCCGGGTCGCGAAGGATCAGCCGTTCATCGTATTCGAGAGTGCTCAACTCCTCCCGCGCCTGGGCCAGGTGACCGGAGAGAGTCTCGATCCGGGTTGTCAGCTCGCTGTCCCTTCGCTCCGATTCCTCCATGACCCGTCGAGCGTCTTCGGGCAGCAGGACGACCTTTTCCAACGCCGCAATATCCTTTTCCTCCTCCAGGTCGACCATGCGGCAGACCTCGCGATAGACGCGCCGGATGCGACTGAGCCGGCGAACTTCGGCGGAAAGATTCTCGAACTCGGACTCGATTCCGGCGTAGGCCTCTTCGGCGCGCTCGAGCGCCTGTTTCAACTCCTGCCACTTGTGGGCCGTGACCGTCCGTTGCCGCAGCTCCGTTCCGGCGTCCCTCAGCCTGTCAAGAGCCTGATAGAACTTTCTGCGTCTCGCCCTTCTCGGCGCCCAGAGTCCGTCGGCCTCGTGGGAAAGCTCCTCCAGCAGATCTCGCAGGCCTGTAAGCCCGGCGCCAGCCGAGAACAGCACCTGCCCGACATCGTCCTTGGCTTCCAGAATCTCGCGACCGCCGGTTTCGAGCCGAACGTGGTCGAGACTGAACATCCGCTCGAAGAAGGGACGATCGGCTCCCGCCAGAAAAGGTCGCAACACGGTCTCGCCGCCCGGCAGCGGAAGCTGGTCGGTCCCGAGCAGCGTGTCCTTCCTGCCCTTGCGGCGAACCACCTGCAGCGACGCTTGTTCGTTTTCCAGAACGGCGCCGATCCGCAGGCTGGCGTAGTCGTGCAAAAAATTGTAGGGGGTTCTCACGGGGATGCCGAACAGGAGGTCCTCGATGGCCGAGAGCGCGGTGGATTTTCCGGCCTCGTTGAGACCGAACATCACGTGGAAATCGACCTCGCCGGCCGGAAACCCGAAGGAACGGTCCGTGAAGTGCCCGTAACGGAGCAGGTCGAGCCGTCCGAAACGCATTTCAGTCTCGTCCTTCCGTCAGCCGTGCGGTCAGAAACGGCGCCGCTCCGCCGATCAATGCGGCGTGGTCGCCGTCGACTGCGGCCTTCAGCACCGTATCCTCCACTGCGGACCGCACTTCCGACGGTAGCCGACGGACCATCCCACCGATGTCGGTCTCCAGCCGGTGCAGCAGGTCGGTATCGGACCCCGCCTTCTGCAGCATCCGGAGCAGTTCGCCGACGGCATCCTCCCGCTGCTCCAGGGTTTCCGGGGCGATCGCCGGTTCGGTCTCCACGATCACCTTTTCCACCCAGGCCGCGTCATCCCCGAGGCCCAGCGCGACGGAGCGCGCCTCCGCGAGGAGTTGCTCCTCGTCCGTCAGAAGTCGGCCATGGACTTCGGTACGGCCCTGGAGCACGATACGGCACGCCAGAAGACGACCTCCGGAGCAAGTGTCGACGGCATCATCAAGGGCGTCCCGAATTCGATCCAAGACCTCGCCGAAGCTTGTAGTAGACCCCAAGTCGACCGTCACGACGGTCCAACGCACGACATCACAAGGCAAGGTTTCAAGATCCGAGATTTCGCCGTTGTCGATCGTGACCATTGTGGCGCCCTTGGCGCCGGTCTCCCGCACGTGCCGTCCCTGCAAGTTCCCGGGAAACACGATATGGGGCCGGGAATGAAGTACTTCCGCACGGTGAACATGGCCCAGCGCCCAGTAGTCGTAGCCCTTGCCGATAAGGTCGGCGAGTGCACACGGCGCGTAGTTCTCATGGCCGCTGGTACCCCCGAGTCCCGTATGCAGGACGCCGATGTTGAAGGCGCCTGGGAACGGTTCCGGATAATTCAGCGCCAGATTGTCCGTGACATCCCGTTGCCTGAAGCTCTGTCCGTGGAGGACGACGTTCAGGCTGTCAATCGCAAAGGACTGTGGTCTTCGTGATCCGAAAACGTACACATTCCCGGGCAGGGTGAGGCGGCGGGTGATCTGACTCCTGGCGTCATGATTGCCGTAGAGTAGATAGACGGGAATGCCGGACCTATGGAGGCGGCCCATCTCGCTGACGAAGTACAGGCCCGTCCGGTAGTCTCGCCAGTCGCCGTCATAGAGGTCGCCGGCGATGATCAGGAACGAAACCTGCTCTTCGATGGCGAGTCCGACCAATTGATGCAAAGCCGCCCGGGTGGCGGTGCGAATGGAGTCGGCCGCGGAACCTTCATGTTTGGCAAGCCCCTTCAAGGGACTGTCCAGATGAACGTCTGCGGTGTGAATGAAGCGAAATGGATTCACGAAGGAAATACGCTATCCGTTCAAGTACCGCTACGGCAAGGTCCGGTGGGCCGGCATCCTGTTGATGGAGTACCTCTATCCGACCCTGGGAGTCCCCTACCCGATTTTGGAATGATGGGAGCGGCGGCATCCTTGCCGTCGACCAAGGGGGGATTGGGGGACCGAGGCCCCCTCTTCTGGCCTCTCGTTGTATCGAACCAGCAGGCGGCAAGAAAGCCGCATGCCCCAATGGGGGACTAACAGTCCCCTCCTATTCGGACTCCATTTCCTCCATCGAAGGCACTTGGCCCTCCAGAGGGATCACCGGAAGCGTGGTGAAGATGCCATTCATGTCATCCAATTCCACTGCCACTGCGGTGAACTTTTGAGCGATTCCCGGCGCCGTGCAGCGCACCGATCCCGTGAAGTGCGACGTATCGTATTCGAACATCTGGCTGATGAACCTGGCGTCCTGACCGTTGGCCACCAGCATGACTTCCTCCTCTTCCATGACCTCGCCGGCCATCATCAGATGGCAGGTCAACGTCAGCTCCTTCTCGCTCAAGTTGCGGAGTGCTACGCCGGTGTCGATGCCTCCGGCCTGACGGCGAGCCGGGAAGATGGCGTTGCGGACCGCCTGGCCGGCTCCGACCCCGGCCACGCCGACGCCGGGAATGTCAAAGCGCAGGACCCCGCCGATAGGGCTGTGGGGGCCGTCGGAGATCACTTTCACCGATCCGGTCACGGTCTCGCCCTGGCCGTTGGTCGAGATCGTGACTTCGCCCAGGGGCGCCAATTCGGACTGGAGCGTGACCGCCCCATGATCCGTGGCTTCCAGGTTTCCCCCGATATCCACCACCGACGCCGGATCGATGAGTTCGCCCATCTTGTCGTAGAAGTAGACCGCGGGCCGGATCGGCGTGGCGGCCAGATTCACCAGCACGATGTCGGAACTGATGGCGGATCCATTGCCGAAATGAGCGAAGTCCAGCGCGACCTGATGTCCGAGGTAGATGCCGGAGCCGATGACCATGTCCGTTTCCGGAAAGGGGTCCGGAAGGGGTGAAGTGAAAGGCTCGACGTATCCCAACTTGGGGGAAGTGTGGTCTTCGTCTCCTACAATCGACGGATCGTCGAAATGATACTCGACGAAACCTCCCCCCGATTTGGCCGCGGCAATGAGTTCCTGGACGTACGGGGCTCCGGTGACTGGGTCTTTCCGATCGCTCAGATCCTTGCCCACCAGGTCCGCATAGGCCCCATGCCAGCGGATGACGCCCTCGATATTCGCAATGTAGACGTAGACGGAGCCGAACTTCCATTGCTCGTTCAAAAGATCGTCGAGCTGGGCCTCATCGGTGACGCCTTCTACGAACGTCTTTGCAGACCTGACGTAAGCCTTCAGGGTCTCCCGGTCCAACACCTCCCTGGCCGTGATACCGGTGCTCTGCGCGAGGGTGGGCTGAAGTACGGAAAAGACTCCGGCAAGCACACATGACCCCAAGACAAGCAAAGATCGCGACATCTTCATGATGTTCTCTCCAATTCGCTGATGCCGGACGGTTTCTACCGGAATTCCTACGGTGCGGCGATCGTTTACTGCGCCACCGGCACCACGGGCAGCGTGGTGAATACGCGGTTGTTCGTATCCATTTCCAGGGCGACGGCAGTGAATTCCTGATCTCCCGCCGGCGACATGCAGCGGACCGACCCCGTGAAGTCGGACGTGTCGGGCCCGGGGAATAGCTGGTCGATGAACCGGGCGTCCTGACCGTTGGCCGCCAAATCGACCATCCTATCGTCGCCCAACTGCTGGCCGTCCTTCATCAGACGGCAGGTCAACACTTGCGCGGACTCGCTCAGGTTGCGGAACGCCGCCCCGGTGTTGATCCCGCCCGCCATGCGGCGCGCCGGAAAGATGGCGTCCCGGACCGGCTGGCTGGCTCCGACGCCGGCCACGCCGACACGGCTCATATCAATCTGCAGATCAAAGCGCAGGACTCCGCCGATGGAGCTGCCGGAACTGTCGGAAACCACCTTCACCGACCCGGTGGTCGTCATGTCTCCCATGCCATGGGTCGGGATGGTGACCTCGCCCAGCGGCGGGATGGCGTTCGGGACCGTCAGAGCTCCGTCGCTCGTGACCTCCAGACCCTGTCCCATGACGTCCACGACCGATCCGGCGTCGATGAGTTCACCCATCTTGTCGTAGAAGTAGATCTCCGGCTGGGCCGCCGTGGCGGCTGCGTTGACCACCACGATGTCGGAGGTGATGCCTCCCCCGTTGGCGAAGTGGGCGAAGTAGAGTGTGGTCTGGTTTCCGTTGCCGGATCCGGAGGCGCCCGCAGCCACAGGCACGACGGGCAGCGTGGTGAAGACCCCGTTGTTCGTATCCATTTCCAGGGCGACGGCAGTGAATTCCTGATCTCCCGCCGGCGACATGCAGCGGACCGACCCCGTGAAGTCGGACGTGTCGGGCCCGGGGAATAGCTGGTCGATGAACCGGGCGTCCTGACCGTTGGCCGCCAAATCGACCATCCTATCGTCGCCCAACTGCTGGCCGTCCTTCATCAGACGGCAGGTCAACACTTGCGCGGACTCGCTCAGGTTGCGGAACGCCGCCCCGGTGTTGATCCCGCCCGCCATGCGGCGCGCCGGAAAGATGGCGTCCCGGACCGGCTGGCTGGCTCCGACGCCGGCCACGCCGACACGGCTCATATCAATCTGCAGATCAAAGCGCAGGACTCCGCCGATGGAGCTGCCGGAACTGTCGGAAACCACCTTCACCGACCCGGTGGTCGTCATGTCTCCCATGCCATGGGTCGGGATGGTGACCTCGCCTAGCGGCGGGATGGCGTTCGGGACGGTCAGGGCTCCCTCGCTCGTGACCTCCAGACCCTGCCCCATGACGTCCACGACCGATGCGGCGTCGATGAGTTCACCCATCTTGTCGTAGAAGTAGATCTCCGGCTGGACCGCGTTGTCCGACGCGTTCACCACCACGATGTCGGAGGTGATGCCTCCACCGTTGGCGAAGTGGGCGAAGTCGAGAGCCAAAGGGATGTCTTCAGGCTCACCAGCCATGCTCGCAACGTTGTTGTGATAGCCGCCGACCAGAATGAACACCTGGCCGGCCAATGCGGGATGACCGCCCTTGATAGCGTAGCAATACCTGGGATTCACGTCCTCGTCGGTCGACGGATCGTCCCACGAGTACTCGACGAAGACTTCCTCTTCATCATTTTCAATTAACGCCGTAACGATCTCTTGGACGACCATTTTCCCATTGTCGTCTACCTCGCCGGTCAGGTTCTCGCCGTCTTTACTCGGATCCTCGCCGTGATAAAACGCGGTGCCATCCGACTGCAGGACAACGAGGTACATGGACTTGTAGTTCCAATCCCCGCCCTCTTCCCGCAGGGTGGCCCCAAGTTCGAGCAGAGCAGCGAAGGGAAGGGTCAAAAAGTGATCCCTTGCGGATTCGACGAACTTCTTCAGCGTCTCCTTGGTCTCTTCGGGAGCCGCCTCGACCACATCTTTGGCCGTGGTCAGCTCTTCGTCCTGGGCAAGAACCTGCGGCATTGCGCCAAGAATCCCGGACAAGCTGAGTGCCAATCCCCATAGCAACATCGATCTTGAGAACTTCATGGAAACCGTTCCTTTCCGGTTAAGAGGTGGTCCTGTGGCGCTAAGCATCCAATAAACAAAAGCCCGTGACAAGCATCGCCATGGGCTTCCGGCCGGTCCGCCGGCCAGGTCAGGGGCCGGGAGAAAGAGAGCCGGCGTCTCCAACCGCAGGCAATCCGTGCAGGCCGGCGCTTCGGCCTGCACGGATCCGTTCTATGAATTCCGTTCTCTTATTCGTCCGATTCCATCTCCTCGTGAGGCATCATGCCTGAGTCCAGAGGCACCACCGGCAGCGTGGTGAAGATGCCGTTGTCGGCATCCAGCTCCACGGCCACGCCGGTAAACTCCTGTTCGCCCGCCGGGGCCGTGCAGCGCATGGATCCGGTGAAGTCCGAAGTGTCGTGCTCGAACAGATCGCTGACGAACATGGCGGTCTGGCCGTTGGCCGGCAGCGTGACCTCCTGCATTTCGATCATCTCGCCGCCCATCATCAAGTGGCAGGCCAACGTCAGCTCCGACTCGCTCAGGTTGCGGAGTGCCGCTCCGGTGTCGAGGCCTCCCATCTGGCGGCGCACCGGGATGATGGCGTCCCGGACCGCCTGGCTGGCGCCGGCGCCGGCCACGCCGATGCCGGATGCGTCAAAGCGAAGCACGCCGCCGATGGGGCTGTCGCGGCCTTCAGTGACCACCTTTACCGAACCGGTCGTGAGGTCTCCCATGCCGTTGGTCGAAATGGTGACCTCTCCCAGGGCCGGCAACTCGGTCAGGAGGGTCAGAGCCCCAAAGGGGGTGGGGAACAGATTGCCCATGACGTTCACCATCGAGCCCGGATCGATGAGCTCGCCGTCCTTGCCATAGAAATAGACCAGGGGCCGGATCGGCGTGGCGGCCAGGTTCACCAACACCACGTCGGAGCTGAAGGATCCGCCATTGGCGAAATGGGCGAAGTCCAGGGCCATCTGGTGTCCCTTGTAGAATCCGGAGCCGATGACCAGGGTTTCGCCCGCGTAGACGGGACTGTCGTCCGGCACCGCGATGGTCTCGGCGTAGCCGACCTTGGCGGAGCCGAGATCCTCGTCTCCCATCACCGATGGATCGTCCCAATAATATTCGACGTAGCCTCCTCCCGAGGTGGCCGCATCGATGAGGGCTTTCACGAATTTTAATCCGTTGCGGTCCTGGCGTTCGATCTGAATGTGACCTTGCTGGTCCGGTCGAGAGCCGTGAAAGAGCACAAACCCTTCTTCAGTCATAACGAAGAGGTATGTGGCCCCCTGTCTCCATGGCCCTCCCTCTCTCCGGAATTCCTCCGTCAGTTTCACCAAACCCAACTGATGCTCGTCCACAGCTTCGAAAGTCCATGCGACGGCTCCTTGGACGAACGCCTTCAGGGTCTCCCGGTCCACGACGTGCGCTGCGTTGAGTGCCGGCGGATCGGGGAGTTCATCAATGTCGGTCTCAACGGCGGATAGATCCTGGTAGTAGCCGGCCACCAGGATAAAATCGGTGTTGGCCAACTCGGATGTGTATCCGAGGGCGTAGCAGACCTTCTGGAAGGTGTCGTCCGGGTCCGACGG
>JAPOYZ010000061.1 GCA_026706325.1 Candidatus Aminicenantota bacterium | reverse complement strand
CGCGAATCGACCGGTGCTGGTGGGAGACGAAGAACCAGGCGCGGTCCGTGCCCTTGAACAGCCCGGGAAGCAGGATGGGGCCTCCCAGGGTGGCGCCCATCTGATTCCGCTTGAACTCCTTCTTTTCCTGCTCGAAGAAATTTCGGGCGTCCAGGTTGTCGTTTCGGTGAAACCAATAGAGGCTGCCGTGGTAGGCGTTGGTCCCGCTCTTGGTCACCGCCACGATCTGCGCCCCGGGTCGAATCCCGTACTCGGCCGAGTAGAGCCCGCTCTTGATGTCGAACTCCTGGAGTGCGTCGGTGCTGGCCTGGAGTGAGGTTCCGCCGTCGCCATGGGTAAAGAGGGTCCCGTCGATGTAGAGCAGGTTGTCCCTGCGTCTCATCCCCATGACCTTCACGCCCCGGCGCCGTCCGCTGCTGGTGCGGGCGGCGCCCGGAGCCATGTCCACCAATTGGCCGATGTCGCGGGAGGCCACCGGGAGCGTTTCCAGTTTCTCCTGGTCGATGACCAGGCCCCGGTCGTCCCGGTCCGACCCGCTGGGGACCCACCCGCTCTCCTGAACCCGAACTTCGTTCTCGTCGCCCGGAGTCAGGACGAAGTCCTCCCGGAGGGCCTGGCCCACCAGGAGTTGGACTCCGATCCGAAGCTGTCCGGCGTAACCGCGGGCGCCCACCTGGATCTCGTAGTCCCCTGCGGCCAGGCTGTCCCGGCGGTAGTTGCCGCCGGGGCCGGTCAACAGGGAGTAGGACTCGTTGGTGGCCGGACGCCTTATCGAAATCTCCACGTTTCCGGCAGGGGCGCCGTCCTCCGTCCGGACCGTTCCCAGCAGCGTCGCGCTCTCCGCCTGTCCCCGGGCCCAATGACCCGTGAGGAGCAGGACGAGGCATCCGCCGAGGAGTATCGGAACGCAGCGGCTCTTCAAAAGGGTCTGTTTTTATTGGAGAAATATGGAGCGGGAAACGGGATTCGAACCCGCGACTTCAACCTTGGCAAGGTTGCACTCTACCACTGAGTTATTCCCGCGCCAAACGTGCTCGAATCTTAGGAATTCGACCTGAAGTTGTCAAGGATCAGGTGGGCCGGAGCTTGAGTGCAGGCCGGGTACGGAACTATGCTCTGACTGAGAGGAACAGGCCCGGAAAGGAGACCTCATGGCGATCTGGCGGAAAGACCGTGGCTCGACCCGGAACGAGAACGAACCTTCGGAAACGTCTGCTGCCACCACCGAGGCGGAGTGGAGAAAGACCCTGACGGCGGAGCAGTTCTACGTCTGCAGGATGAAGGGAACGGAGCCCCCGTTTTCGGGAAAGTATTACGCCAACAAGGCCGACGGCTCCTACCTTTGCGTGGCCTGCGGCAGCGAGCTGTTCAGCTCGGACACCAAGTTCGATTCGGGGACCGGTTGGCCCAGCTTCTGGGCTCCCGTCGAGAAGGAGCGAGTCGCCATGGAGACGGACGACAGCTACGGGATGAGGAGAGTCGAAGTGTTGTGCCGCGGTTGCGGATCCCACCTGGGCCACGTGTTCGACGACGGCCCCCGGCCCACCGGCCTGCGCTTCTGCATTAATTCAGCCGCCCTGGATTTCAAGGAAAAATCAGAAAAATAACCGTAACCTCCATTTTCTTCTCCGGCCGCCGCCGGGTCATCCCGTCTTTTCCGATTCCCGGACGTTCTGTTCGGTAGATGCTTCGCACGACGGCAGGCGGTGGTTGGGTCCGCGAAGGACGGGTGCCCCCGATCCTCGCCTGGCTCTGGAATCGGCGGTTCAACCCGTCTCGTGGCGACCTGGGCCGCTGGGGCGAGTGGGTCGCGCTGCGGCACCTGCTGGCCATGGGATGGGACGTCGTGGTCCGGAATTGGAGAGGCCGTCGGGGTGAGGTGGACCTCATCGCGTGGCACGATTCCCGGCTCGTCTTCGCCGAGGTGAAAACGAGTCTTCTCCCTTCTCCGTTTCTGCCCGAGGAGCGTGTGGACCCGGAAAAACAGCGCCGGATGGAGCGCCTCGCCTACGAGTTCATCTGGCGCCACGAGTTGGAGGAGGCGCCGGTGCGATTGGACGTCATCGCCGTCGAGACCCGGGACCAGGTTCGTTTCCGGCTCCGGCACTACGTGTTGTGAGAGGTCGAATGCCGTTGATCTTCTCCCCGGCCAGACCCGGCGGGAGCGCGAGCAGACGCAAGGGAGCGATGCTCGCTTGTTTCTCGAACGCCAGGTGCGAGAAAGTAGACGCCGCTGGCGGGAAAGGAACCAGTGAGAGTTCGGGATGTCATCAGGATGATTGAGAAAGACGGGTGGTATCTGGTGGGGACTCGCGGCAGTCATCGGCAGGACCGTCACGCTGTCAAGAACGGCAAAGTGACCATCAGCGGACATCTTGGAGCGGAATCGAAGAAAGGGACTGTCGCATCAGTCAGGCGGCAGGCAGAGTTGAAGAGATGAGGTATCTGATCATTATCGAAAAGGACGGAAAGGGTTGCTCTGCATACGTGCCCGATCTTCCGGGCTGTGTGGCAGCAGGTGATACCGAAGAAGAGGTCCGAGAACTGATCTGTGAGGGCATCCAGTTGCATCTGAAGGGCATGCGAGAGACTGGAGACCTCATTCCGGAACCTACGAGTACCGCCGAGTATGTAGAAGCTGCTCCATAACCGGACGGTGCAACTGAATTCCAGGATCGTGTATCCCTTGGGGAAATACTCGAGCCTTCCGTGCCGTGCAAGGAGCATCAGACGCTGCGCGAGCGAGGAAGGCCGTGAATCACGACAAACCGCGCATGTTCCTTCCCCGTGAGTAAGAGGCGGGAAGATGAGACAGGAGTACGATTTCTCCAAGGGCGAGCGCGGTAGATTCTATCGTCCGAACGCCAAGTTGAATCTGCCTCGGCCCATCGAAAAGCCTGGCTGGGCGGGTTCCGATAGTCCGATTTGCAGCTTCATCACGGAGCAGACTAAAAACACGCTTCGAGCCTACCGTGAGCAGCCGCATCTCGTCACCGAGCATGCCAACCAGGAACACGATACGGCTCACGGCGGTTACGCTCATCGACAGCTCTTCGAGCTGGTCCAGAACAGCGCGGACGCGCTTGCCAATTCACCTGACGGCAAGAGCATTCTGGTCCGCCTGACGACAAACCATCTCTACTGCGCCGACAACGGACGTGCGATCAGTGAGGACGGGGTCCGGGCGCTCATGTTCTCCCACATGTCGAGCAAGCGGAACACGAGTGAGATCGGGCGGTTTGGACTCGGCTTCAAATCGGTGCTGGGGGTGACCGATGCCCCCGAGTTCTACAGTCGGGCCGGCTCCTTCCGGTTCGATCGGGAAGTTGCGGCCGATTGCGTAGGCCGGTTTGCTCCACGCGAGCTTTACCCGGTCCTCCGGTTGCCGATTCCAATGGATGCTCGAGAGTCGGCACAAGGAGACGACGATCTGGTCGAGTTGATGACTTGGGCAACCAATATCGTCCGCTTGCCGCTGAAGCCGGGCGCAGGGGAGGATCTCGCCCAACAGGTCCGCGACTTTCCGCCGGAATTTCTTCTGTTCGTCGACCATGTCCGGTATCTGACCCTTGAAGACGAGGAACGATCGCGGGAATTCATCCTGGAAAGGTTCGACGGGAAGCTTCACCTCGATACCGGGTCAGGGGCTTCGCGCTGGCAGTGCTTCAAGATCACACATGAGCTTTCTGCCGCGGCCCAAGAGGACAGACGCTCACTCGACGACAGCGGCGACGTGCCCGTCTGGTGGGCAGCGCCGTTGGACCGGCTGAACGAACCGGGTTATTTCTGGCATTTCTTCCCGACGAAGACGGCCAGTCTTCTGGCCGGCATCCTGAACGCGCCCTGGAAGACCAACGAAGACCGGCAGAATCTGTTGCCCGGTCCGTACAACGACGAGTTGATCGATGCCGCGGCGAGGATGGTGGCGAGATGCTTGCCCAATCTGGCTAGTGTGCGGGATCCGGCACGGCATCTGGACGCTCTTCCGCGCCGGATTGAAGCCGGCGACACCGAGCACAGCAACCGCCTTCAGGATCGGTTGTATGAGGAACTCCGCGACCGGCCCGTGGTCCCCGATCAGGCCGGGACTCTGTGCGGAATACGGGACATTTCCTACGCGCCGTCGGCGCTGACTCAAGATCCATCGGGGGCAAAAGCACTCCGAACTTGGGCCGACGCCGGTCAGCGTCCAATCGACTGGCTTCACCACAGCGCACTCCGTACGAATCGGATCGCCAGGATAAACCGGCTGTTTTCTCCGGAGCGGCGGGGTTTGACGCAGGCCCCTCGGTCGTCGCTAGGAGAGTGGCTCAATGTCTTGGTCGACGGCTCGGTTGAAGATGAGGCGATCGAGGCGTCCATGACGGCGCTCCAAGTGGCGGCGTCGATCCCGCAGGAACTGAGGCAGGGAGCACACCTTGGCGACATTCTCCTGACGCGGACGGGTGACTGGTGCGCGCCTGACCCTGATCGGGTGTTTCTGTCGTCGTTCGACGACGACCAGGATGACGACCGGCTGGTGCACGCGAGGCTCGTATCTGATGCAGAGACTTTGGCAACTCTGGAGGAGCTCGGCATCCGGTACGAGTCTGCCGAGAGTCATTTCCAATCTCTGGTCCGGAGGCTGTTCGCGTGGGCAGCGCCGTCGGACGGCACGGGGTGGAGCGAGTTCTGGATCACTTCGCGCGATCTGGCCACGGACACCGCGTACGCGATCATCAAGGCTCGATGGGACTCGGCCTGGCGGATTCAAGTGTGGGCGCGGTCCGGCAGTTGGCAGCCCCTGCATTCGGTTCTCCTGCCCGGTGAAATCGTGTCTTCGGAAGGCGGACGCGACGCTGACGTCACGGTCGACACCGAGTTCCATCGTGCCGACCTGAAGTTGCTGGCCAGACTGGGAGTGACGAGTGTGCCGGAGCCGAATCGGCAATTGTCCGGCGACCCCGCTTTCGAGTGGTTCCTGTACAACTGTCGCCGGAAGTTCACGGCTCGGGACCTTCCGAAAAAGCCGCAGTGGCGCAAGCTGAATTTCGACTCGATGGTCGGAAGCGGTCCCCTGCAGGTCCTGACCCGGCTTTCAGATGAGGGCCGGGCACGGTATACCGACGCCTTGCTCTCCTTGGAAACCACCTATGGCGGACGGATCATGCGCCACGATACTCAGCGCATCTATCCGGAGCTTCCGTGTCCGAATCCGGCCGCCACTGTGCTGGCCGAGCATGGCCGTATCCGGTGCGCCGGTGAACTCGTGCCCGTGGCGGATGCGCTCGGTCCTCGACCGGCCAATCCTGCCGCCCTGAGCGTCCTGCTGTCACATCCGATGGCGAGCCGAATCAGGGAAGACTTCGATCTGGCTGAGCCCGCAGTGGAACCGGTCGGCGAAGAGGACCCGGTGCCGCTGACCGACGTATGGCCCGGTCTGGCGCCACACCTGAGTGCGGACTCGGTGAACTGGCCGCTCATCCGCTGCCGGGACCTGGCCGCCGATGGCGCCCGCGGTCCGGAATGTGCATTGTTGGCCTCCAAAGTCTATCTGGTCAGGACGGATGATGAAGATCGGGAACTGCGGCTGGTCACGCAACAGTTGGGGCTGGATCTGAGTGACGGCCAGCTTGAGAACATACGGCGGTACGCAGCCTCGGAGGAAGTCGAAAGGCAGCGCACTGCCATCCGCGGTCTGGCATCGGATGCCGAGAGGCTGGCCCGCGCCGTCGGGGCCGATGCCCTGCGTTCCGGTTTGCCCAGGTCCCTCCTCCAGGTGCTTGAAGTCGATGGCATCCTGATGACCGGCGAGAAGCTGGCCGAAATCGCCATTGCGACGTATCACACGGCCGCTCTCAAAGCATACAAGCGGGCGTTGGACCACTTGGATCCGCCGAAACGTTGGGCGGGGTCACAACCTGCCGTTGACTTCGTCCGATCGCTCGGGTTCTCTCCAGAGTGGGCCGGACAACGAAATACTCGCCGGCCGCCGTTTCTTGAGGTCGAGGGTCCGCACCCACTTCCCGAACTGCATGGTTACCAACGCACGATCGTGGACAGGGTTCGAGACCTGCTCCGCGATGGATTTGCGGGGACCGGTGCGCGTCGAGGGATGATCAGTTTGCCGACCGGTTCGGGAAAGACGCGCGTCGCGGTGCAGGCCATTGTCGAAGCCGCGCGTGACGGCTACGCAGGTGGGGTCCTGTGGGTCGCGGACCGTGACGAGCTGTGCGAACAGGCCGTGGAAGCTTGGCGGCAAGTCTGGTCCAGCGTGGGCTCCGAAGGGAAACGATTGCGCATTTCCAGGATGTGGGCCGGCCAGCCGCGGCCCGTACCGGTCGGCGGCCTTCACGTCATCGTCGCGACGATCCAGACGCTCAACTCCAAGCTGTCGAAACAGCCCGGCGAGTACGGGTTCCTGTCGGATTTCAATCTCGTCGTCTTCGACGAAGCCCATCGTTCCATCGCGCCCACCTTCACCTCCGTCATGGAGGAGATCGGGCTGACGCGTTGGCAGCGAAGCGGGGAGCCGTTTCTCCTCGGCCTCACAGCGACGCCTTACCGTGGGCATGACCAAAGGGAAACGACAAGGCTGGTGCGCCGTTACGGCGCCAATCGCTTGGATTCCGGGGCGTTCGCCAGCGACGAACCCGGGGAAGTCGTCCGCGAGCTTCAGGAAATGCGGGTGCTGGCGCACGCTGACCACGAAATCATCGAAGGCGGCGATTACTTCTTGAGCCGGGAGGAGTTGAAGATATTGCAGGCGATGCCTTACCCGGCCTGGTTGCCCCGCAGTGTGGAGGATCGCATTGCCCGCGACGTGGATCGAACCAGGCGCATCGTCCGCGCGTACAATACATTCGTTGGCGATGTCTGGCCGGAGTGGTCCACGCTGCTGTTCGCCACGTCGGTCGAACACGCTCTGACGGTGGCGGCGCTGCTGAACTCTCAAGGGGTGAGGTCCAGGGCAGTGAGCGCCGCCACGGAGTCCTCCGCCCGGCGAAGGATTGTGGAGGAATACCGGGCGGGAGAGATCCGGGTCCTGGTCAACTATGGCGTCTTCCGCGAAGGATTCGACGCGCCCAAGACGCGAGTCATCATGGTTGCGCGCCCGGTCTACAGCCCGAACCTCTATTTCCAGATGATCGGGAGGGGTCTGCGGGGGCCGAAGAACGGCGGCAACGACCGGTGCCTGATCGTCAACGTGCGTGACAATATCGAAAATTTCAACCGGGAACTGGCTTTCTCCGGACTGGACTGGCTGTGGGGATAGCCGCGCCTCCTCTCCTGGCCCGGCGGACAAGCGACTACCGGGTCCTCCGAAGATCCAGGATTTCTGACCGGTGGGAGTTCAGAAATCCCGGGAGGCCGTCCGAAAAATCTCCAGACCCTCCATTACGTCCTCTTCCGGCATGTTCAGTGCGGGACGGAAGCGGATGGACCGCTCGCCCGAGGGCAGAATGAGCAGGGAGCGCCGGAGCAGGCTCTGCAGGAACCGGTCCCGCCTGGGGGTGTCAGGCAGGTCGATGGCGCAAAAGGGTCCGACGCCCCGGGCGTTGGAAAAGAATTCCGGCGTCTCTTCGGCCAGCTCCTGCAGACCCTCCAGCAACACCCGGCCCATCTTGCGGGCGTGCTCAAGGATCCCCTCACGTTCGTAGATCTCCAGGTAGATCCGGCACCGGACCATGTCGATGAGGCTTCCGCCCCAGGTCGAATTGATCCGCCCCGGCACCCGGAAGACGTTCTCGGGCACGTCGTCGACGCGGCCGTTGGCCATGATTCCGCAGACCTGGGTCTTCTTGCCGAAGGCCAGCAGGTCCGGCCCCGCGTAGTGTTCCATGGCCCACATCTTTCCGGTCCCTCCCAACCCCGTCTGCACCTCGTCGTAGATGAAGAGCACGTCGAACTCGTCACAGACGGACCGCAGGGCCCGGTGGAACTCCCGCCGGAAATGGTTGTCTCCTCCCTCCCCCTGGATCGGCTCCAGGATCAGGCACGCGACCCGGGAGGCATGGTCCTCCAGAACCTGCCGGATCTGCCGCAGCGCCCGCTCCTCGGATTCCAGCACTGAGTCCAGGTTGTCTCCCGTCAGGGGGAAACAGCACTTGGGATTCTCGATCCGGGGCCAGTCGAACTTGGGGAAGTAGCGGGTCTTGTTCCGGTCGAAGGTGTTGGTGAGGGAGAGTGTGTAGCCGAGCCGTCCGTGGAAGGCCTCCCTGAAGTGGATCACCTCCAGATCTTTCTCTTCAGGAAAACCCTGCGCCTGGTTCTTTCGGGCCTTCCAGTCGAAAGCCACCTTGAGGGCGTTCTCCACCGCTGGTGCTCCGCCTCCCACGAAGAAGAGGTATTTCATGGAATCGGGCAGCGCGAGGCGGGAGAAGGTGTGCACGAAGGCCCCCATCTCCGGGGTGTACAGGTCCGAGTTGGAAGGCTTGTGGAGCGCCGCCTCTCCCAGTTCTTCCACCACTTCGGGACGCGTCATGCGCGGGTGGTTGTAGCCGATGGGCAAGGTGGCGTAAAAGGCCATGAAGTCCAGGAAGAACCGGCCGGTTTCGAACTCGCAGAGGCGGGACCCGCGGCTCCGGGAAAGGTCGGCGACAATCTCCACGCCGGAAGCGGGCAGATAGCGGGAAATTATGCCGGCCGTCTCGCCGGCGTCGAGCATCAAGTCGCCCGTTTCCACCTGGTTCCTTCTCGAGTGTCCTCCAGCACGATCCCTTTCTCGGACAGGAGGCTGCGGATCTGGTCGGCGCGGGCGTAATCCCGGGTTTGGCGAGCCCTTGTCCTTTCCTGGATGAGCCGGGCGATTTCGTTGTCCTCCAATTCGAGGGTTTCCAGTTGGAAGGTCTCGAAGACCCCGTTCACCTTGGAGAAGAAACTCAGGACGGCGTCACGGTCGGGGCCGCCGACCTGCTTCTTTTCCAGGAGAAGGTTGCCCTTCCGGACCAGCTCGAAGATGGCGGCCAGCGCGGCCGACGTATTGAGGTCATCGTCCAGACTGGACTCGAAGTTCCGTTCGGCTTGCCGGGCCGCCTCCGTCAGCTCCCGGCTTTCTTCCGCTTCGTCCGGAACCTCACGGATGCGCTGGATGAAGTCGTTGACCCGTTGCAAGGCCGACTGCGCCTGGGTCATTCCCTGGAAGCTGAAGTTGAGCTGCTTCCTGTAGTGGACGCTCAGCAACAGGTAGCGGACCGCCAGCGGATCCCACCCCTGGCCCAGCAGGTCTCGCAGGGTGTAGAAGTTGCCCCGGGACTTGGACATCTTCTCTCCCTCCACCACCAGGTGGGCGCTGTGGACCCAGTGGCGGACGAAGGGTTTGCCGGTGGCGCCCTCGCTCTGGGCGATCTCGTTCTCGTGGTGCGGAAAGACCAGGTCGACTCCCCCGGCGTGCAGATCGAATGACTCTCCCAGGTACTCCATGCTCATGGCCGAGCACTCGATGTGCCAGCCGGGACGGCCCGGTCCCAGGGCCGTGTCCCAATAGGCCTCTCCCGGCTTTCTGGCCTTCCAGAGGACGAAGTCCCGGGGGTTGTCCTTGCTGTAGTCGTCGGCGTCGGTGGCGTCTCCCCGCTCCGCTTCACCCAGGTCGAGACGGGAGAGCCTGCCGTAGGCGGGAAGCCCGTCGATGCGGTAGTAGGTCGACCCCTCCTGTTCGTAGGTCAGGCCCTTCCGGCGCAGGCGCAGGATCAGGTCCACCATCTGCGTTATGTGCCGGGTCGCCCGGGGCATGATCTCCGGCCGCTGGAGGCGCAGCGCTTCCATATCCTCCAGAAAGGCGTGGGTGTAGCGGCTGGTGTACTCCTGGATGGGTTCGCCCCGGGCCCCCGCGCCGTTGATGATCTTGTCGTCCACGTCCGTGATGTTCATGACGTGGGTGAGCCCGAAGCCCTTGTAGAGCAGGTAGCGGCGGAGCAGGTCCTGGAAGGTGAAGGTCCTGAAGTTCCCGATGTGGACGAAGTCGTAGACCGTGGGTCCGCAGGCGTAGAATCGAAGGGTGCGGCCTTCGATGGGGAGGACCTCCTCCGTGGTCCGGGTCAGCGTGTTGTAGAGCCGTAGCGCCATGGGAAAATTGCAGCGAGATATTAGTCGAACACCGTGAGCGAGGCAACGACGCTCAGAGTTCGCCCTCCGGCGCCGGAGAGACGGGTGGCTCCCGGATCAACGACTCCCCAGGCAACCGAATCAGCCGGAGATTTCCCTCCTCAAGCAGCGACTGTGATCCCTCCAGGGCCGCCAGATCCCTCCATCCCGACTCCTTGGTGAGCAGATAGTAGTCGGTCTGGGGATGTTGGGACGAGTACTGCCGCAGGTGCGCCAGGCTCGGGACCTCTTCCCGTGTCGCCTGGTAGCCGGTGTAGTAGAGCGCCGTGTGATGGAAATAGCGGTAGAGGACCAGGGGGCGGTCCTCGCTGATCATGGGCTGGGACGCCCGGGCCAGACTCCGCGCCGAATGGTAGTGTTCCACCACCGGGCCCAGGAACGAGAAGGCGGCGGCCGCCGCCAGCACCATTCCGCCGACCAGTGAGACAAAGGCCCGCTCCGGCCGTCCGGCGCGTGACTCACGGGTTCCCCAGAGGATGCCCGCGGCCAAGGGCAACGCCACCCAGAGCCCCGAGCCGGAGTCGTACAGGGTCCGGCTCATGTAGACGATGGCTGCCGCCATCAGAAGCGCCAGTCCCTGCAGGACCCGCCATTGGATCCGCAGTGACCTGGCGGGCGCCGTCTCACCGGCCGGGTCCCGGTCCCACTCCCGGGCCGCCAGCAGGGCAAGTGCCGGAACGACCGGCAGGATGTAGCCGGGCAGCTTGCTCTCGCTGACGGAAAAGAAGACCAAGGGCAGCGCCACCCAGATCCAGAGGAAGACCTGGGAGTGGTCCGGGCCGGCGCCGGTGCGCGAGCGCCAAAGGCGGGCGAAAGAACCGGCTAGAAAGGGCGTCCAGGGGAAAAATCCCACCGCCAGGACCGCCAGGTAATACCAGAACGGCTGCGAATGATGGTGGAGATCCGACATGACCCGTGCCAGATGGTGGTTGAGCCAGAAGGTTACGAAGAAGGAGTACCCGTTTTCGGCCCAGACGCTCCAGTACCAGGGAACGGACGTTGCCAGGAACGCCGCCATCCCCGCCAGCAGGTGCCTCCAGTGCCATTCGAGTTTCTCGATCCAGAGGAAATAGACCGTGAAGATGCCGCCGAACAGGATCAGGGCTATGGGTCCCTTGGCCAGCGCGGCGGCTCCCAGGGCGGTTCCGGAGAGCAATGACCAGATGAGGTTGCGGCTGCCGGTGGCCCGATAACCGCAGACCAGGGACACGGTGAGACAGGCGGTCAAAGGCATGTCGGTGCTGCCCGCCCGGGCGAAAATGAAGAACAGGGTGGAGGTGGAGAGGATGAGTATGGACAGGACCCCGGCACGGAAACCTGCCAAGTGCCGGGCGAGTCCTCCGGCGGCAAGCGCGCAGAGAAGGCCCAGCAGAGCCACCGGAAGGCGCGCCGCCGCCTCGCTCACTCCGAAGACGTGGAAGCTGAGGGCCTGGACCCAGAAGAGAAGCGGCGGCTTCTCCAGCCATGGGGATCCTTCCAGTCTGGGTGTGACGAAGTCGCCGCCCTGGAGCATCTCTTCGGAGATGCGCGCGTAGCGGGGCTCGTCGGCCCCCATGAAGGGAAGATCGCCTAACTGGAAGAAGAGGGTCAGGTAGAGGGCCAGCAGGACGAAGGCGAGGAGATGGCGTTGCTGTCCCACGGCGGAATGGTCTCGGAACAGCGGAAAAAAGAAAAGGGGTCCGGCCGGACCCCTTTTCCCGATATCCGCAAATTGGTTTGCAGCGGATTAACAGTCCGTGGTGAAAGTCCCGCGAGCACCGAGACCGTTCCTGCGCCCGCCG
>JAPOYZ010000439.1:7035-11979 GCA_026706325.1 Candidatus Aminicenantota bacterium | reverse complement strand
CGCGAGGATCCGAAGCACCGTGAGCTGGTTTGCTGAGGTCATGGCCACTCACCGTCAGTTGTTTCCACTTCCCTCCGGCACCGGTCAAGATCTCAAGGGTTCAACTCTTGACGAACCGGGAACCCGATCTCTGACCGACCGTCTCCCACGACGGCATCTCACGTTTCACGTACTGTTCGACTTCCTGAATCGTGGAGAACCGCAACAGCTCCCGGATCCTCTCCCGGGCTTCCTCATAGACCATCTCTCGAATTCTCTTCTTCACCGTCGGAATGGCGAACGGGTTCATGGAAAGCCGCTGGAAACCCATGCCGATGAGCAGGTACGCGTAAAGCGGCTGCGCGGCCACCTCTCCGCAGACGTAGGCGGGAATGCGATTCCGGGACGCGACTCTGGCCACCCGTTCCAGGCTCTTCAGGATGGCCGGATGGAGGGGGTTGAAGAGGGGGGACAGGAGGTCGCTGGATCGGTCGACAGCCAGCGTGAACTGGATCAGATCATTGCTGCCCACCGACACGAAATCGGCATGCCGGCAGATTCCGTCCAGCACCAGTACGGCGGAAGGGACCTCGATCATGGCACCCACCTGGATGGGTGATTCCGGTTCAAATCCGGTTTTCTCGGACACCTCCCGCTCCACGTCCCGAATCAGCTCCCGGGCCGTGACCAGTTCGTCGGCGCTCGAGATCATGGGGAGCAGGATTCGCAGGTTCCCCTCTCTGCGGGCACTGACGATTGCCCTCGCCTGATCCCGAAACAGTTGGGGACGGTCCAGACTCAGACGAATCCCCCGGAGGCCCAGCACGGGTCCCTCGCCGGCCAGCCGGGTGAAGTAAGGGTGATCTTCCGTCCCCATGTCCAGCGTTCGAATGACGGCGGGCCGCGGGCCTGTCAGGCGGGCCAACCGCCGATAGATGCTCAACTGATCTTCGAAGCGGACGGGACCACTCATTTCGCCCATATAAACGAACTCGGAACGAAACAGTCCGATTCCTTCCGCACCCAAACCGAATGCCACCGTGGCTTCGTCCTCCATGTCGGTGTTTGCCAGCACGGAAACGACCCTCCCGTCAGCCGTAGACGACGGTCTGAAGTCCCCTTCCAACTCGGAGCTGCGACGTTGCTCCTCCCGCAGCAACACCTGGAAATCCCGGCGCTCTCCCGCCGACGGCTGCACCAGCACCACACCTTCGGAACCGTCGACGATCATTTCGTCGCCGGTGCGAATGTTCCCCTCCACCTCCTGGACGCCGGAAACAGCCGGAATGCGGTGCACGCGGGCGATGATGGTGATGTGCGAGGTCTGTCCCCCACGCGTCGAAACGAGTCCCTTGACCTGGGCCAGCGGGAAACTGGCCAGATCCGAGAGGCCGATCTCCGGCCCCACGAGGATCAGGTCTTCGGACGATTGTTCCTCCTGGCGGGGCGGTCCGGACTCACCCAGGTTGGCAACGATTCGCCGCGCCACTTCTTCCAGATCGGAACCCCGGTCCCGGAAAAAGGGGTCGGTCAAAGTGCGGTAGACGGCCAGCCACTCCTCAGTGGCTTCCCAGACGGCCCGCTCGGGACCGTACAGATGATCCCTGATCTTGGATCGAATCTGGTCCAGGAACTCCTGATCTTCAAGGATCAGGCGATGGGCATCGATGATATAGGAGTGTTCCTTGCCCAGTTGCTGCTCGAAACGTTTCTTGATCCGGACCAGTTGCTCCCGGGACTTGGTCAGGGCTTCCTGCAGCCTCTCCAGCTCCCGAGGCGCTTCAGCCGGAGAAAGGTACAGCCGATGGAAGTCCGGCGCGTGTTGCTCGATCCGATACGCTCTTCCAGCCCCGATTCCTGGAGACAGGGGTGTGCCCACCAATCTCCGGCCGGATTCGTTGCGTTGCAGCTGCTCCACCATTTCCCTCGAAAATACAGCAATGACCCGGGTCTTCCCATCTGGAGCGAATCGTGTCGATCACGCCGCGCATCAAACCCGCGAATTCATTTCTCCTCTCCAAACCGGTTCCTGACCAGGGTCTCGATGGCCTCGGCCGCTTCGGTCTCGTCGGACCCGCGAACCGTGAATTCAAGCTCGGTTCCGCAGGAGGCGGCCAACAGGAGAATCCCCAGAATGCTCTTGCCGTCAATCTCCTGGGACCCGCCGGCCCTCGAAAGTTTCACGTCGCTGTCATAGTGGGATGCCGTCCTGACCAGCTTGGCTGCCGCGCGGGCGTGCAACCCCAGACGATTTCGGATTTGGACGACCCGCCGGATCATTCCCCCAGCAACCCACTGGCCAATGCGATGTGTTTCTGCCCCTGTTCCAGGACCCGTTGAGCGAGCTCGCTCACGTCCTCCTCGCCTGTTTGATTGGCCAGCTTGATGATCATGGGAAGGTTCACTCCGGTGACGATTTCCACTTCTCCCTTCTTCAACAGCGCGAGAGTCAGGTTGGACGGCGTCCCTCCGAACATGTCCGTCAGGATGATGACGCCGCCGCCCCGGTCCAGGGTGCTGATGGCTTCTTCGATTCCCTGCCGGGACCGCTCCACGTCGTCATGCCATCCGATGGAGACCGGCAGCACGTGGGGAATCTCGCCGACGATCATCTCCGCGGCGGCGACCAGCTCATGGCCCAGTCTCCCGTGAGTGACGACAAGTCCACCGATTTGGGTCCGTTGTCGTTTCATTCATTGTCTCCATCCCCCGCTCGGGGTTGTTCTCCTTGCCCCCACGGTACTTGAATCCGCCGTTCCAACAGGCGAATGGACTCCAGCGCGGGATTATAGCCCTGCATCTTCAGTTTCTGGATTCTGACGGCCACCTCCACCAAGGTCGCCAGGGTTCGTCCAGGCGCCACCGGAATCGTGATCAACGGAAGATCGACTCCCAGGACGCGATACTTCTCTTCCTCCAGTCCCAACCGGTCCCGGGTGTCCCGCTCCGGCCATTTTTCCAGCTTGATCACCAGATCGACGGGCCGGGCGGAGCTCAACACCGAGATCCCGAACAGGTCCCTGACGTTGATAATGCCCAACCCCCGCAGTTCCATGTGAAAGGGCGCATCCGGAAGACCCGAGCCCACCAGGCTGTCGCCCGAGACCCGCTTCAATACCACCAGATCGTCGCTCACCAGCCGGTGGCCCCTCAGGATCAGGTCCAGTGCGCATTCGCTCTTGCCGATGCCCGACTCCCCCACCAGCAGGACCCCAAGTCCCAAGAGCTCCACCAGGACTCCATGGATGGTCCGGGTGAGGGCCAGATGTTCCTGCAGATTGGTCGTGACCTCGACGATGGCCTGAGAGCTGAGCGCCGTCGTCGTAAGGACCGGAGTCGCAGCCCTCTCCGCCTCGGCCAGAAAATCGGGCGGCGGCGCCAGTCCGGTCGTTACCAGAATGCAACAGAGTCCAACGTCGAAGGCATCGGCGAAAACCTTGCGGCGACGTTCCGGCGACAACTCCTCCATGTAGTAGATCTCGGTGCGGCCGACGAACTGCACCCGACCCCGGTGCAGGTAGCGCGTGTATCCGGAAAGGGCCAGGCCCAACTTCTGAATTCTGGGAGACGAGATGGAGTTGTCCAGGCCCGCCCCGCTGGAGGCCAGCGCCAGGTTCAGGGCCGGGTCCATGGACTCGTAGAACTGTCGGACGGTCACCGGGGGGACGGATTGATTCTGCATGCTTCTCGCCTCGCCTGCGGCCCTCAGGGCAGGAAATCAACGAGGGCTACAACAAGTTCGCCTTCTTCCTGGCGAGCGACCCGGGAATTCTCATCTGATCCCGATACTTGGCGACGGTGCGACGGGTGATACGGATCCCGTCCCGGTTCAACAGGTCGGTGAGTTTCTGGTCGGACAGGGGCTTTTTGGGATCCTCGCGGCGGATCAGGGTCTGGAGCCTGTCCTTCACCTGCATGGTGGAGACGTTCTCTCCATTGGCGTGCTCCACGCCCACGGAGAAAAATCGGCGCAACTCCATCATTCCCTGCGGGGTGTGGGCATACTTGTTGGCGACGACGCGGCTGATGGTGGACGGATGGACACCCAGTTCATCGGCCACATCCTTGATCAACAACGGCTTCAACTTCCGGATGCCCGATTCCATGAAGTCGTATTGGTGCCGGACGATGACGCGACAGACTCGAAATATGGTCTCCTGCCGTTGATCCACCCCTCGTAGCAGCTCGATGGCCGACCGGAATCGTTCGCGGATGAAGCTCTTGGTTTCCTTGGAGACGCCGTGCTTGCGAAGCAGCCTGCGGTAGGCACGGTTGATTTTCAGCTTGGGCAGGCCATCGTCATTGAGGCTGACCTGGTATTCCCCTTCGACCTTTCGAATGTGCACGTCCGGGCGGACGTAGACCGGTTGGGAGGAGGCAAATTTCTGTCCCGGGCGCGGCGAAAAGCCTCGAATCAGTTCGAGAGCGCGGGAGAGATCCTTGGGATCGCATGCCAGCCGATTCAGAATTCCGGAATATTTCCTGGCTTCTATCAGCGGCAGGCAGTCCCGAATCAGTGCGCCGACCAGAGAGTCCTCCAGACCGGCGGCTCTCGCCTGGAGCAGGAGGCATTCGCGCAGGTCGCGGCAGGCGACGCCCACCGGATCGAGGGACTGCACCGCCGCCAGAGCGTCGTCGACACTACCTGACGGAACCTGCAACTGCCGGCAGATCTCCTTCGGGGTGAGGGTCAGGTAGCCGTCCTCGTCCAGATTTCCCACGATGAAGTGGGCAATCTCCCGCAGGTCCGGATCCATGCCGGTCAGATTCAACTGCCAATTCAGGTAATCCCACAAAGTATCGGCGGATGAGAGAAATTGCTCGAACGAAGCCTTCTGTTCCACCGGTTCGAATTCCTGGCGCTCGTAACTCGATCCCAGGTATTCGCCGAAGAAATAATCGAAGTCCAGGTCCTCCAGGTGGTTTTCTTCCTCCAGCGCGTCCGCGTCCTGCTCCGAATCCCGG
>JAPOYZ010000439.1:0-6996 GCA_026706325.1 Candidatus Aminicenantota bacterium | reverse complement strand
AGCAAGGGGTTCTCCTCCAGCTCCTGTTGGAGAATCTCCGAGAGTTCCAACTGGTTTACGGAGAGGAGTTCAATCTTCTGGAGGAGTGAGGGGGTGATGGTCAGCCGTTGCGACAGGCCGAGTACCAGGGAGGGTTTCAATTGAGCGCGTCGACTCATGGCACTCCGGAGTGTTCCGGTTCAGGGTGCCTTGGCCGCCCGAAGCAAAAGTCGGCACGTCATCTGGCCCGGCCGGCATCCCGCTGGACTTCGCTGGCCCTCGTTCCCCTCCGAACGAGAATGCTTCCCGGCGCCGTCCTGTCCGGATGAATCCCTGCAGCGCGGCGGGAAGCTTCAGGCCAGTCGAACCGGCGTCCACTGGCGTCAGTATAGCTGGAAGTGATCTCCCAGGTAAACTTTGCGGACGTCCGGATCGCCGGAGAGGAGGTCCGGAGTGCCTGCTCGAAAGATCCTTCCTTCGGTGATGATGTAGGCTCGATCCGTGATCCGAAGAGTTTCGCGAACGTTGTGATCGGTGATCAGCACACCTATGTTGCGCGCCTGGAGCCGGGTGACCATGCGTTGGATATCCAGGACGGCAATGGGATCGATTCCGGCGAACGGCTCGTCCAGCAAGATGAAATCGGGCCGGATCACCAGCGCGCGTGCGATTTCCAGACGCCGCCTCTCGCCGCCGGAAAGAGTATAGGCCGGACGGTCCCTCAGGGCAGCGATCCCGAATTCCTCCAGCAGCTCGCTGACCAACTGGTCCGATTCCCCGTGGGGAAGATCCAGGGTTTCGGCGATGGCGTACAGATTGTCCTCCACCGAGAGCCGGCGAAACACGGAAGGTTCCTGGGAGAGATAGCTGATCCCTCTTCGCGCCCGAACGTACATGGGCAGAGGAGTAATGTCCTCGCCGTCCAGAAATACCTCGCCCCTGTCCGGATCCAGCAAACCGACGATCATGTAGAAGGTGGTGGTCTTTCCGGCGCCGTTGGGACCCAGCAGGCCAACGACCTCACCCGATGAGATGGTGAGGCTCACGTCACCGACCACTTGCCTGCTCCGATATGATTTGCAGAGGCTCCGTGCCTCGAGAACCTTCTCCAGAATGCCCCCCTCGCTCATTTGAAACGGGAAAACAAGACGGTATCGAACCGTGTCCAACCCGGCCCGGGATTCCCCATGTCAAGCATTGGAAACATTCGCATAAATACCTAAAAACAGATTCTTTTTCATTATACGCATAGCGACCTGGTGAGATATGCGGGCCAGGGTAATGGCGCCGTTGGCGGGGCCGGCTAATCGATGACGATCTTGTCGGTTTCCACGAACAACGTCACCCTCCGTCCGGACGCGCTGCCGCGAAGGGGCTCCATCACCTCAGCGAGTTCCCCGGTCAGCTCCACGCGGCCCTCCCGGGGATGATACACGGCATGATCGCCCCGGGCCCGTCGATCCCCCTGCCGGATCTCGACCTCTCCTCCCGCGGCAATGCTCTGAATGGTGCTCGCAGGGGAATCCTCCAACTGGAAGTCCAATTGGGAGGATTTCACCTGGAAGTGACCGGACTGCATCCGGACGCCGCCTCGATAGGCCGCCCTTCCGGAGCTTCGCTGGTAGACGAGCTGGGGCGCGCGGATCCGGCACTGGCGGCCCGACACTCCCCCAGGATCCCAAAAGGTGCTGTCCACGTCCTGGACCTCCAGCCTTTCACCGGCCGAGTCCAAGCGAATCATCGTTCCCGCGATCAGGTGGGATTCCCGGAGGATCCGCGGATTGCCTGCATAGGAAAGGGATTTGACACCGGAATCCACCACCAGCCGATCGGCCTGGATCAGAACCGGTTCTTTTCCGGGACGACTGAAGAGGGTCTGGACACTCCCGGCCGCAGACAGTTCTTCCCCGTCCGCGTCCACCCGGAAACCGTCCGCCCGGGTCCGCGACTCCACCCCATCTGCACCTTCCATCGTATCTTCGGAGTAGTGCAGGTGGGCGCCGTCCGGGTCCGAAAAGGAATACAAGTTCGGTCCGGCGTCGTACTCCGCGTTCCTCGCCGTGACGGTAACGCGCCGGGACGGGTTCTCTTCCCGGTAGACCACCTGGCCCTCCCCCCGGGCTTCCTGAAGTTGTTCGCCGATGAAATCAAGATCGAGCCGCCCGCTTTCCCCGTCCCGCTTCGTGGTTTCCGAGTTCATGGCCCAACGGACGCCGCCCACGGCCGCAACACTCAGCGCGCCCCCCTCCTTGAAGACAGCCTCCATGCGGTCAGACTCCACAGTCCGTTCCCCTTCGGGAACTTGCTGGCGGAGAACCGGACCTTGCGTGGCCACGAGCCTCTTCAGTATTCCACTCCGGTAAAACGCATCCATTCGTCCGGCTCGAAGCTGGGCCGACGCCCCCTCACCGGTTCGGGACCAGGCCACGGTGCTCCCTGAAACGGTGGCACGATCCAAGACGCCGTCAGCGCCAAGATCCAGAACCAGCAGGTCCCCATGGATCGACTCGCGAGAATCGTCGCGGTCTCGAAGCCGACCGGACAGTTCCGTCTTTCCCCGCAATTCCAACCACTTGAGACGGTGATGTTCAAGACTCAGATGAGCTTTCAACTCGTCGGCGCGCCCTTCTTCCAGACCCAGATTCCGGGATCGGAAGACGACGCGCCGGTGCGCCAGAAACCGTGTCTCATCCGCGCCTGGAGATCCGGCCAATCCATCGATGCGATCCGCTTCCAGATAGGTTTCGGGGTCTTCGTACACGGCGCGCTGTTCGGGAGAATCGGGAGTGGCTTTGCCCGAGTAGACATAGAAGCTTTGGATCCTTCCCCCATCGGCAGCCGCGAACAGATGGATGGACTCGCCAGTGAAGGTCCGGTCCGAATCCAGCACCAGTCGCACGCCACGCGAGGTGAACATCCTCTCCACGGCCCGGTCGTCGGTCAGAAAGACACGGACGTACCCGGCGGCGAGGTCGCCCTGAGGACCTTGAATGCGGGCCCCGTCCAACAAATCGACCCTGCGGTCCTCCAGATCGTACAAAGCCCGCGACGCCGTGACCCGGAGGCGGTCGGCGCCTTGTTTGATGTTCAGCTCGAACTCGTCGTCGACCCGAAGCTGGCTCCGCCGGATCTCGTAGCTGAGAGACCGGCCGTGACCGGAGAGCTTCTCCATTCCGAAGCGAAAACCCTCGTCGATGGCCACTATGTTCCGGGCCAGGTCGGCCTTCAGACGATCCGCGTCAATGGTCGTTCCATCCGATAGCTCGATGCGAACCTTGCCGGTGAACTCGATCCGGTTATCGACCACCCGGTAAATCGCTTCGTCTCCCGAGATCTCCTCGACCGAGTTCCCGTCCGGACCGAAGTGGGTCAGTTTCACGCCGAAAAGACGATGGATTTTCTTGACCGTTTCGGTGCTGGTCCCGGCCTCCACTTTGTAGACGGTTCGCCCTTCCTCGTGATGGGTATGCTCGAATTCGGTGCTCTGCTGGCGCAACTCGGGAGAGAGGAGGCGTTCCCGCACCAAGGGGGGCCGGGCGTCCCGCCGGGTCAGGAAGCTCCAGACCACGGCTCCCATGGCCGTCACCAGGACCACGATCAGGAACAGCCGGATGAGCTTGAGGGAACGGGGACGCATAGAGAGTCCGGTTTGCAGCAGTCCTTTCGGCCCGTCGAAATGCTCCGGCGGGCTGCCCGGCTCCGGCCGCGATTCGAGGCCGTCCCCGAGGGATCATCGAATCGCCCCGCTCAACGAGACGAAAGGCCGACCGGCCCATCTCCCAATTGGACGGAAAGCCGAAAAGGATCGTTCACGGGCAAGTGACGACGTGTGCCGGAGGCCGTCAGGAATCGGTCGAAACCGGGTGCTTGCGCAGATCCTGGACCGTCATGAGCAGACTCTCCACGCCCCGGTACTCGTTCCGGTTCAAGGTGTACGCCACATCGATCTTCGATCCTCTCGGTATGGTATCAGCGGCATCCCCGTTCTTCCACCAGATGGCGTCGACGCCGGCTCCGTTCGCGCCGAGACGGACCTTCAGATGACTGTTCTTCAATACCCAGGGACCGCCGGTCACATCCAACCCGCGGCTGGCGAATACGGGAACCGGATTCCCTACCCCGAATGGCGCCAGCCGTTGAATCTCCCGGTACAGCGACAGCGAAAGGTGGCCCGGCCCCAGATAGGAGTCCAATGGGACCAGGGGAGTCAGATCCTCCGTGGACAGGACAGTCCGGGCGTGGGAATCGAGCCGATCGGAAAGGGTCCGGAGGCGGTCATCCAAAGAATCGCCGCCCTCCATGGCGCAACCTACCGCCTGAGCATGCCCGCCGTATCGATCCAGGAGATCTCCGCACGCTTCCAGTGCTTCCAGAAGATGGAAGCCGGGGATGCTCCGCCCGGAACCCTGGCAGTCGGATTCTCCCATCGAGAACACCAGCGTAGGACGAAAGAAACGCCTGGCCACCCTCGAGGCAATGATCCCGATGACCCCCCGGTGCCAGTTTCTCCCAGCCAGGACGATGAAGGCTTTCCGGAACAGTTCCGGCCGGCTCTCCTCCCACTCGCGGATCTCCGCCAGAATGGACTCCTCCTGCCGCCGCCGCTCCCGGTTCCTCGCATTCATGTCCCGGACGATCGCTTGGGCCCGCGACCTGTCGCGGGTATCGAAGAGATCCAATACCTCGGGTCCGCCCCCCATTCGAGTCACCGCATTGATGCGTGGAGCGATCCTGAAAGCCACGTCCTCGATCTCCACCTCTCCGGAGACTCCGGCGCCGTCGAGCAGTGCCCGCAGGCCCACGTTGTGCGGTTGGGCCAGGCCCTCCAAACCCAGCTTGACCAGGATCCGGTTCTCTCCGGTCAGGGGAACCATGTCGGCCGCGGTTCCCAAGGCCACGACCTTCAGAAAATGGGGAAGCACCCGGGTGCGCCGGGCGGTTTCGAAGAGTCCCTGCACCAGCTTGAAAACGACGCCTGCCGCCGACAGGTTCCGGTCCGGGTAGTCACAGTCCGCCCGGTGCGGATTGAGGATGGCCCGCGCCGGCGGAAGTTCTGCGGAGGGCAGGTGATGGTCGCAAATCAGCACGTCGAGGCCCAACTCGCGCGCCCGGCCGCAAGCTTCGAATGCCCGAATTCCACAGTCCGAGGTCACCAGCAGATCCACCCCGTCCCGGTGACACCGTTCCACGAAATCGGTCTGGATCCCGTATCCGTCGGTGAGCCGTCCGGGGATATGGATGCCGACGCGGCCGCCCAGCATTTCAAGCCCCCGTTTCAGGATCAGGCTCGAGGTGATGCCGTCCACGTCGTAGTCGCCGTGGACCACGATCCGCTTCTTTTCTTGCAGCGCCTGCCAGAGGAGCGGGACCGCCCGGTCCATGTCCTTCATCAGATACGGGTCGTGGAGATCCTCAAAGCGGGGATGGAGAAAACGGTGGGCCTCAACCGGATCCTGAATGCCGCGGTTGACCAGCAGACGAGCCGTCAGCGACGAAATGTCCAGCTCGGAGCTCAGCGTCCGAACCGCCTCCGCCTCCGGCTCGCGCAACGTCCACCTGCGTCGCATGGCCGGATCTTATCAGCGTCTGCTGACGCCCACGGGACGCCCGCGGGTTGCCTTGAATCGTCTCCAGGTAAACTCTATCTTGAACCCCCGGAACCGAAAGCGGACTTCCAAGCCTGAAATCCCACCGGCGAAGGCAGGAAACGAATTGCGGAGTCGACTCCTTCTCCTGGCATTGATCTTCTTCGGCCTTCTGGCCGTCCTGATTCTCCTCGCGGCCGAATTCTGGCTCCGCCATTCCTTTCTCGGGGAATCCGTGGAACCCCGGGATCACGCCGAAGAATCCTGGTACCTGCCGGTTCGTATGAAGGGAGGCTACGAGGGGGTCTTCTGGGACATTCCCTTCGTCACCAACGCCTACGGTTTCCGGGACGAGGCCCCGTTGGATCCCGTTCCCCCGGAGGGTGAATTCCGAATCCTCTCTCTGGGAGACTCCATCGGATTCGGCCTCGGAGTCCCGTCCCGGGATCGCTACGGACAAGTTCTGCAGCGGGAGCTCAATCAATCGCCGGGGGCCTTCCGCTTCCGGGTCGTCAACGCTTCGGGGCAAGGTTACAGCCCCTCCAGCTACGCGGCTTACCTCTATCAGGAGGGTCTGGAGCTGAACTCCGACCTGGTGCTGGTCCAGATCGAACTCTGCAACGACGTCACCGACGAGGCGCTGCTCGGCTGGCCGCCGGGAGTCCAAGCGGGCCTGCCGAAGTCGGTCCGCGGCGGCCGGTACGTGGTGGGTTGGGATGGCCAGCTTCTGGGGACTTGGTCTCAAGGACCTTATTTCTTCGAAAAGACCTATACTTACACGGTCCTACTTCGTAAATCACTTGAGTCGTTGTACCGGATCAGTCCCACCGAGCCGTTCCGCAGTGCCCGGGGGCTGACCTACTACGCCATGGGTTACGAAAAGTTTCTCCTGGACCAGGATCGGATCGACGCCGGTTGGAGAAGGCTTTTCGGAGCCTTGGGAGGCATCCGGGATCTTCTTGAGCGAGAACGGATTCCGTTTCTGCTCCTGTTGATCCCCTCCCGTTTCGTGTTCCAGAAAGAGGCTCCGGAGCATGCCCTCTTTGCCCGAAAGCTGATGGACCGAGCCATCGAACAATGTCGATCCCGGCGGATTCCGTATCTGGATCCGTCTCACGACCTGCGGCAGGCCGGCGGACCGGAACTCTATTTCGATTTCGCTCATCTCACCGGCGAGGGAAACCGGGTCGCGGGACGGGTTCTGGCCCGGGAACTCCGGCGGCGTTATCTCGGCGACGGGGAAACGAGCCCCGCCGGCGGTCTGCAATCCATCGACTGAACAGCCCGTGGCAAAAGTCATCACGGCATTCGACCGTCCCTGCACAGGCGCGGACTGCGTTGCGATTCGGGCACATACTCCGGGTATGCGCGCCCATAGCGCCTTGTCCGGCGGGCGCAGGAACGGTCTCGGTGCTCGCGGGACTTTCACCAC
>JAPOYZ010000523.1 GCA_026706325.1 Candidatus Aminicenantota bacterium | reverse complement strand
GTGATTGTCACTTATGACGGCCGGCGTCAGCGGACCGGCATGAACCTCTACCTCGACGGCGCCGTCGTGCCTACCCAGAGCTTCGGACGGGCCATCCGGGTCCTGGAGGGATCGATCAAAAACAGCACGCCTTTGGTACTGGGCGCCGGCGACCGGCCGTCCGCCGGCAAGTTCGACTTTCTCAACGGTTCGATCCGTGAGTTCAGGATTCTGAACCGGGCGGTGGGAGAGTCCGAAGCCCGGCTGTTGGCGCGTTGGGATACGCTGACTGCGCTGCGGAAACCGGATTTGGAGAAGCCGGATGCCGTCGACCGGGAGGCGCTCCGGGCCTATTTTCTGGTTCGTCGGCACTCCCCTTTCGGGGAGGCGGCCCGGGAATTGAAGTCGCTTCAGGACGAGCGGCGCGCGATCCTCCGCGGGAGCAGCCTGACCCACGTGATGCGGGAGAACCCGGACGCCGATCCCATGGCCCACATCCTCCGCCGGGGGATGTACGACCAGCGGGGCGATGAGGTGCAGCCGGCCACGCCGGGCGTTCTGCCCGCCATGGACCCGGAACTCCCGCGGAACCGGCTGGGATTGGCCCGTTGGCTGGTGGCGGACGACAACCCGCTCACGAGCCGGGTCATGGTGAACCGCTTCTGGCAGGAAGTCTTCGGAACGGGTCTGGTCAGGACATCGGAAGACTTCGGGTCCCAGGGAGAGGCGCCCACACATCCTGAGCTCCTGGACTGGCTGGCCGTGGAGTTTCGGGATTCCGGCTGGGACGTGAAGCATCTCTTCGGCCTGATGCTGGACTCGGCCACCTACCGGCAGTCGGCCCGGGCCACCGACGAGAAGGTCAAGAAGGATCCGGGAAATCGCCTCTTTTCCCGGGGGCCCCGTTTTCGCATGGACGGGGAGATGGTGCGGGACTACGCCCTGGCCGCCAGCGGACTGCTGGAGCGTCGAATCGGCGGACGCAGCGTCAAGACGTACCAGCCGGAGGGGCTGTGGGAAGCGGTGGCCATGGAGGGCAGCAACACCCGCTTCTACGAGCAGGACTCGGGATCGGACATTTACCGGAGGAGCCTTTACACCTTCTGGAAGCGGGCTGCGCCTCCGCCGCAACTGGTGGTTTTCAACGCTCCCACGCGGGAGGAATGCACGGTTCGGCGCGAGCGCACCAACACCCCCTTGCAGGCCCTGCTGACGCTCAACGGAGTCCAGTTTTTCGAAGCCGCCCGCCATCTGGCCCAGCGGGCCATGCAGGCGGCGCCGGGTGCGGATCAGCGGCTCGATTTCATGGCGTCCCATCTCTTGGCGCGTTCTCTCGATGAGGCGGAGCAGGAGGTGGCCCGGAAGGCATTCAGCGATTACCTGAGCTATTACGGGGACCATCCCGACCAGGCTGGGAAAGCCCTCTCGGTCGGCGATTCTGCAGCCGACGAGAGTCTTCCCAAGGCCGAGTTCGCCGCTTGGACCATGGTGGCCAATCAGCTCATGAATCTGGACGAGGTGTTGAACAAATGACCTGCTACCTGACTCCTCCCGGAATTCTTTCCGACGAAGCGGTTCGGATTGAGACCCGCCGTCAACTCTTCGCCCGGGGCGCCCGGGGTCTCGGACTGGCCGCCCTGGCGACCCTTCTGGGCGAGGACACCCGGGCCGCCGGCGCCACCACACTGGACCAGACGGGTGGGCTTCCCCATCTGCCCCACTTCGCTCCCAAGGCCAAGCGGGCCATCTACATGCACATGGTGGGGGCGCCGCCCCAGATGGAGACCTTCGACTACAAGCCGGAGATGGAGAAGTGGCTGGACAAGGATCTGCCCGACTCGATTCGAATGGGGCAGCGGTTGACCACCATGACCTCGGGGCAGGAACGGTTCCCCATCGTTCCCTCCGCCTTCAAGTTCCAGCAGCACGGGCAGAGCGGGGCTTGGGTCTCCGAGCTCCTGCCCTACACGGCAGGCATGGTGGATGACCTGGCCATCATCCGGTCCATGCACACGGAGGCCATCAATCACGAGCCGGCCATCACCTTCATCCAGACGGGGCGTGAAGTGGCCGGACGGCCCTGCATCGGCTCCTGGCTGGCCTACGGGCTGGGCAGCATGAACCAGGACCTGCCCACCTTCGTGGTCCTCAACGCCTCCCATTCCCATCCCAAAGCCAACGTCCAGGCCATCTCGGCCAAGCTCTGGACCTCCGGCTTCCTCTCCTCCAAGTTCGCAGGGGTTTCGCTACGGTCCACCGGCGACCCGGTCCTTTACGTGAACAATCCTGACGGCGTGCCCAGCCAGGTCCGCCGCCGGATGCTGGATTCTCTGGCCGAGATGAACCGGCTCCAGCACCAGCAGATCGGAGACCCGGAGACCCTGTCCCGGATCGAGCAATACGAGATGGCGTTCCGGATGCAGACCTCGGTGCCGGAGCTGACCGACCTCTCCAAGGAACCGGAGAGCACCTATAAGCTCTACGGAGAGGACGCGAAGGTCCCCGGGACCTTTGCTTACAGTTGCCTGATGGCGCGCCGTCTGGCCGAGCGCAACGTCCGCTTCGTCCAGATCTACCATCGAGGTTGGGACGTCCACCGCGAGGTGCCCCAGGTCATGCCCAGCCAATGCAAGGACGTGGATCAGGGGTGCTGGGGGCTGGTCCAGGACCTGAAACAGAGAGGGCTCCTGGAAGACACCCTGGTGATCTGGGGCGGCGAGTTCGGCCGCACCGTCTACTGCCAGGGCAAGCTCACCGACACGACCTACGGGCGGGATCATCATCCCCGCTGTTTCAGCCTCTGGATGGCCGGCGGCGGCATCAAGGGGGGCGTCGTCCACGGCGAGACCGACGACTTCTCCTACAACATCGTTCGCGATCCGGTCCATGTGCGCGACTTCCAGGCCACCATCCTTTCGCTCTTCGGCATCGACCACGAGCGCTTCACCTTCCGCTACCAGGGGCTGGACCACCGCCTGACCGGCGTCGAGCCCGCTCGGGTGGTGAAACCCGTTCTGGCCTGACGCGCGGGGCGTCAATTCCAAGGAGCTGCCGTGAGAACAACTTGGGAAGGGAAGTGGACTGTCTGGGTTTTCCTCGCCCTGCTTCCGGGTGCGTGCGGTGGAGGGGCGCCTGCGGACGAGGCGCTGGAGATCGCGGGCCAATTTCAGCTCTTCGTGGACGACCACGTGGTGCAGGAATTGCGCCAGGTGACCCGGCGCCTGAATCCCCTCGAAAAGCATCCCGCCAATCCCATCGTGAGACCGGACCGTCCCTGGGAGGGACAGTATTCCCAGCCCACCTTCGTGGTCTTGGACGAGAAAGACCGCCTCTACAAGATGTGGTACGTCTTCATCGACCGGGACCAGAAGCCGGGGGAGAAGTACCTGCGAGTCGAACGGTCACGCGCCGGACGGGGCTATGCCGTCTCCAAGGACGGAATCGTCTGGGAGAAGCCCGATCTGGGCCTGATCGACCTGCCCGGACACGGACGCAAGAACAATGCCGTCCCCTACCAGCCCTCCCTGTACGATCGCCGGGAAACCGATCCCCAAAGGCGTTACAAGGCGCTCATCGGCATCGGAGACCAGTCGCGGGACATGGGTGTGGCCTTCTCGCCCGACGGGCTCCATTGGACTCCCTACGAGGGGAACCCCGTCATCGACGGGAGGGTCGGCATGGGGAAAGTCATCTGGGACGACCGGGTCCGGCAATACGTGGGGTTCCTGCGGCCTCTGCCATCCCCTCCCGTCGCGGCCATGGGAAACGTCAGCATCCGGGCCATCGGCCGGTCCACCAGTCCCGACTTCCTGAAGTGGGAGCTGCCCCAGAACCAGGTCGTCCTGGTGCCCGACGAGCAGGACCCGCTGGACACCCAGTTCTATACCGCCTCCGTCTTCAAGGATCGGGGCGTCTATTTCGCGTTCCTGAGCGTCTATCACGTCAACTCCCTCATGGTGGACGTCCAACTGGCCTTCAGCCGGGACGGGATCGAGTGGCAGCGGGTCGGGAAGAGGCACCCCATCATCACCTACGGCATGCCGGACCGGTTCGATTCCCACGCCGTCTACGTCTACAGTCCGCCGGTGGTCCTGGAGGAGGAGATCCGGGTCTACTACCAGGGGCAGGACGAGGCCCATTCGCTGACGCCGGGAGATTTGTCGGTCATGGCCCACCGGCCGGCCGCGCTTCCGCCCGGGACAGAGGAGGCGTTGTCGGACTATCCCAAGCGGGGGGCTGCCTGGTGGTACGGAGTGATGCCCCAACCCTGGACGCTGCACGGCGGCGCGGGTGGACTGGCGGTGGCCCGGCGCGACGGATTCGTCTCCCTGGACGCCGGCGCCGATTCCGGGGAGGTCCTGACCCAGGCCCTCTGGTGCCGGGGCGGGAGTCTCGTGATCAACGCCGACGCCTCCGACCCTTCCGTCTGGAGGCGCGAGGGATCCCGCTGGAAGCAACATCCCGGTGGCCAGGGAGAAGTCCGAGTCGAGCTGCTGGATGAAAACGGCTCGGTCCTGCCCGGGTTCGAAGCCGACCGTTGCGACCCGTTTCGCAGCGACTCCCTGGCACATGCCGTGAGCTGGAATGGTCAATCGGATCTGAACTCGTTGAAGGACCGCAAGATCCGGATCCGGTTCCTGCTCCGGAACACCAAGCTCTATTCCTTCCGATTGGGGAGCTGAGCCGCCTCCGCTGCGAGCTCAGGGCCCGCCATCCCGCGCGGAGCCATTGCCCGGAAAGCGCGGGCGTCGATTCCGGCGAACGTGCAGAACGTAGCTGACGGCGAGCCCCACGGCCAGGTTCACGGCCAGGGATCCCGGGGCGATCCAGATGAAGCTCACCGGGTCCTCGCCCGTCACCGGGTGCATGCCGAAGATGGGTCCCGAGTAGGCCAGGAGGACCGCCGTGGTGATGCCCGCGACGGCGCCCGCAGCCACCCCGGCGGGGCGGGCGAAGGGCACGAAGAAGGCGAAGAAGAAGAGACCGAACATGGGCGTCATCAACAACCCGGAGGTCTTCTTGGCCACCGCATAGATGTTGCCGGGGACGGCGCCCATGTACGAGCTTCCCCCGACGATGACGGCGCCGATGACGAAGGCCAGGACCTTGGCCCAGCGCGCCTGCGTCCGCGGATCGGACGGGAACCAGCCGAAGCGGTCCAGGAAGTCCCGGTTGACGACGGCGGTGATGGAATTGACCCCGGAATCGATGCTGGACATGGCGGCGGCCAGCATGGCGGCCGCCACCAGCCCCGAGATCCCGGGCGGCAACAGGTGGGCGATGAAGTAGGGGAACAAACTGTCACCATTGCGGACGATGTCCATACCGGCGGGCAGCATGTCCGGATGGCTACGGATCAGCCCCATCAGCGCGAATCCCACAATCCAGAGGACCAGAACGATGGTCACGCCGACGATCTGGTTGACCAGGTAGGCCTGCCGCGCGGCGCGGGCGTCAACGGTGGCCATCAGCCTCTGGATCTTGGTCTGGTCGCCCCCCAGGCCGCAGGTCGCCAGGACGAAGGTGGAGAAGGCCGTGCCCAGGATGCTCATCCGGACGGAAGGGTCGAAGCTGAACAGGGGTTGCTCGTCCCAGTGGGGTTGCCAGGAGGTGGGGAACCAGCCGAAGCCATCCAACCGATGGCTCACCAGTCCGATCACCAGGATCGCGCCTCCCAACATGAAGATCGTCTGGAAACTGTCGGTAATGACAACGGCCCGGAGCCCGCCCAGGGAGGTGTAGGTGACGGCCACCATGCCCGTGATCAGGGTGATCCACGGTATCCAGGATTCGTCCAGGCCCATCATGATGGACAGTGCGTTGGCGCCCAGAAAGACCAGTAGCGACATCCAGACCAGCCGGAAGACGAGAAACATGGCGGCGCCCAGCATCCGGACTCCCAGACCCAGGCGGGCTTCCAGCAATTCGTAGGCGCTGATGACCCGTGTGCGCATGAAATAGGGAATGAGGACGAAACCGACCACCAGGAACATGAAGGGTTGCGCAAGCTGGTTGGCCAGACCCACCGGCCCGTTGGCGATGGCCTCACCGGGAATGGCGAGATAGGCGATGGTGCTGAGCGAGGTGGCCATGAGCGACACCCCGATCAGCTTGGGGTTCATGCGGCCGCCGCCGGTGAAGTACTCCTCCAGATTGGTCTGCCGGCGGGTGTAGTAGCTCCCCAAGAGGATGGTGCCGACGGCGTAAAGGACGATGATGATCCAGTCGATGGGCGCCAGCCCGCCGCTGCTCTCG
Organism: Candidatus Aminicenantota bacterium; assembly: GCA_026706325.1. Lineage (GTDB taxonomy): Bacteria > Acidobacteriota > UBA6911 > RPQK01 > JAJDTT01 > JAJDTT01. Next base: position 5,859 of record JAPOYZ010000523.1, on the reverse strand, counting down.
AACAGATTCATGTGGCAACTACGCCGGCATTCGCCTTGAATTCAGGTCAGGAAATTGGACTCAAATGGTTGGAGACAAAGTCGGTATTCGTTGACGCCGACGCTTGCGGTAAATCTTGAAGTCGCTATCGAGGGTGAAGACGACGCTTTCCGGATGTTGTTCGGCCATTCGGACCAGGCATCCGTCCGCGAGGGACATGGGCACGTCCTGGTACTTCTTGAGCAGGTGGGAGACGGCAGCGGATTCTTCGGCAAGGCGAAATGAGAGGTCCAAGACACTGCGCCGAACCATTTCCAGCACGGCCGTCGTCCCTCCCGCGAAGGGTTGGACAAGAAAGCAAGCTTCAGCCAGGACGGATTCGCAGGTGAGCAGCGGCGGGGCGATCTCAGCCCAGTTGTCCTTCGCCCACTGATGGTGCCGGTCGCGCCGGTTCAACAACGCCACCAGTGGACCCGTATCCAAGATGACTTGGTTTCTCACCTGCCGAATCCTTCCAAGTAATCCTTGTTCACCGACAGGTCCTCAGGACCGCTAAGGATGCCCAACAGATCGGCCACCCGCGACAGAGCCGACCCGGGTTGTTCGGTCTCCAACCTACCCAGATATTCGGTCAGAGCCTCGCGGATCAGCGCCGACTTGCTGACGCCCTTTTGCCGTGCCGTCTCGGTAATCGCAGCGGCGAGCGGGTCAGGCACCTTCAACGAGACGGTATTCATTGCATCCTCGCGTAATACTAATCTACTCTACAAGTAATACCTCTGCCGATGGCGGACGTCAATCCACCACGGCGATGGCTTCGATCTCCACCAGCAGGGACGGGAGGACCAGGCCCGACTGGACAGTGGAGCGTGCGGGAGGGCGCCCCTCGAAATACTCATTGAAGACGGCGTTCATGCCTTGGTAGTAGATCATATCGCTCAAAAAGACGGTGACCTTGATCACGTCGTCCAATGACGCGCCGGCGGCCTCAAGGGCCGTTTTCAGGTTCTCGAGTGTCTGCCGTGTCTGGGCCTCGATATCGCCTTCGCCCACCAGATTGCTGTCGGCGTCGAAGGCGATCTGTCCCGCCGTGATCACGAGCGTCCCTTTCCGGACCACCTGGGAATATGCGGCTGCCGGCGTCGGCAGAGACGGGGGATTCAAGCGTTGTGCGTTCATGTTCGTCCTCCTTTGCAAGGAAAAAATGTTCTGTCTCGCATCTCTCGGAAGTTCAACGCGGCGGGATCAGCGCGACGATCCGCACCGGCGCGCCGGTGCCGCCTTCGATCTTCATCGGCAGCGCCGCGAGCAGGAACCCAATAGGTGGCAATGCCGACAGGTCGGCGACATTTTCCAGGTTCGGCACATCGGCGGCGGCCCCGATCTGGTGGACGATGAAGTCGGTGGACTGACCGTAGTCCACGCTGGCGGTGTCGATGCCCAGGAGCCCCACGGCGCGTTCCTCCACCAGCAGGCGCGCCGCGGCTTCACCGATCCCGGGGAAGTGCAGGTTTCCGGTCTCGCCGGGTGTGTCGTCGCCGAGGTAGGCGAGGGCGTCAGGCCAGCGGGCGGCCCAACCGGTCCGGATCAGTACGGCCGACCCCTCCGGTACGCGGCCGTGGTTCTCCTCCCACGCCATGACGTCTGCCGGCGTGACCAGATAGTCCGGATCGGCCGCCGCCGCCTCGGTGACGTCAATGACGATACCCGGGAGGATGAGCCGCTCCAAGGGAATCGATTCTGTAGTGGCGCCTCCCTTGGCGAAGTGGAAGGGTGCATCCAAGTGCGTGCCGCCATGCTCCGCGGTCGCGAATGTCTTGGCGGCATAGAAGTAGCCGCCGGGCGTCTGGCCTTCGGCCAGCGTATGGAGCCGGAATCCGTTGGTGTCAGTGGGCCAGTAGAGCGTGTCGCCTCCGTAGGCGTGGCTGAGGTCGACCATCCGCCACCCGGCGACGGACTCCGGTGCCGGACGGTCCGGCACTTCGTCAGACGGGACGCTCCCGCACGCGGCGAGCTGGACGGCGAGTGTCAGGACGGCCGTGGGTAAGGCAATGTGTGGTGTTGTTTGCATTACGGTAGATCATAGACCGGCGCTGCACGGGGCGGTAGGAAAACCGCCCCTCCTGATCCGGCGCTGTTCCATGTACAGTTCCCGGATCCGGGCCAGGTCCCGGTCGTAGCGTCCGTCTCGAAAGTCGGGGAACGCCCACTCCAGAGGGCGGTATCGGCCCTTCCGGTAGCGGCTCATCAGGTCGGCGTAGACGCCCTGGCCCAGGTGGATCTTCTGGCCGGCGAATTTCATGCTGGCCAGGACGACCTTGCTGTGGTCCAGGTAACCCGCGTCCAGGTTGACCCGCCGCCGGCCGTGGCGCGCCAGTTGCTCCTCGATCCGGTTGCACGCCAGCTTCACCTCCGGAAGGGTCTCGGGAGGGATCATGCGCGAGAAGCTCACCAGGCGCCTCCGCAGTGACGGACCCATCTCCGCCTGGTAGTAGTCTGTGACGTCGAAAGGGTGGTCGGATCCACTGAAGTCGATGGCGCCCCAACGGATCTCCATTTGCTCCAGCGCGGCGTTCCGGGACCGGGCGTCGGCCCAGAGGAGGGCCACCAGCAGCTTGACCCGCTCGACCGCTTCAACTTGAGCCACGGGAGGCGTCGTCCAGAATGGCGAGAGCCGAGCGAACCACGGGAGCGGCGATGCCGAAGGCCGCGGCGATCTGCCGTTGAAGCTCTGCCGGGTCCAACTCCGTCCGGACGACATCGGTATGGGTCCGGATCTGCAACCGCCGTCCGTTGAGGAAGATCTGTTTATCCCCTTGAACCCGGGTCAACAGGGGATGGGTCATCATCTCCCAGGAAAAGGACTCGTCCCACGCCTTCAGGAACTGTCCCGGGTCGGCGGGCGATGTCTTGAACGTCAGCCGATGATTCCGGCCGCCCTGTTGCCGGGTGTAGAGGCGCATTCTTCCCCGGCTCTCGGGGGAGAGGAGAAGATGGTTGAACGGAGTCTTGACCTCCACGTCGCGACTCTCTTCCAAGGGTATCGGCTCGACCACCAGATAGCCGGGGTCCAGCAGGTGGGGGCGCCCCCGGATCCAGACCAGCAACGCCGAGTGGGTGTCTGCCCCATAGTGGCGGTCCGCAAGGATCGGCTGGGCCTTGAATCCCAGGCTGCGGACCAGGTGGAGCAGCGCCGCTGTCAGCGAAAAGCAGGTCCCTCCCGTTCCCAGATCCTGGTGATCCGTCAGCACCTGGGGGGGGCGGCGCGGTGCGGACGGTCCCTTGCCGTTCCGGGGGCCCCGGATGATCTTGGTCCGGGTCGCGTAGGGCAGCCGGGAAAGACTCCGAGCCAGAGCGCCAAGGGATTGGAGCCGGTGGCCTGGGAGGCGCAGATCGTACTGCCGGGCGAAAAACTCGAGCAGATGCCGGTTCCGGGGCGGAGCAAGAGGGTTCTCGGCCACTTCAATCTCCCGAAGCGGCCTGGGACAGGGATCGGACCAGGACTTCGTCTTCCTCCGGCAACACCGTCCGCAGGTCCAGGATGACCCAGTCGTCCTCGATTCGGGCAACGACGGGCCGGGAACCGCGGCGGAGCCGACGGCTCAGCTCGTTGCAGGAGCCGGCCGTGGAGCGGAGCGCCAGCAAGGTGGTGGGGATGGTTTCGTCCGGGGCCGATCCGCCGCCGGTCAGGGAGAAGCCGTCCAGGATCCGGCTCCGGTATGCTCCCGGGTTCAACCCCCTCCGGATCCGGCGGGCCCGGCTCTCCAGAGAGTCCCTGGAGGCCCCGAGCATCCGGTAGACCGGAAGCGTCTCCGGGTAAGTGCCCTGCTCATAGAGGGAGAGCGTTCGTTGCAGTCCGGCGAAGGTGGCTTTGTCCAGACGGCAGACCCGGGCCAGCGGATTCTTGCGGACCGCCTCGATCAGCGGGCGCTTTCCCAGTACGATGCCGGCCTGAGGTCCTCCCAGGAGCTTGTCTCCACTGAAGCAGACCAGGTCCACACCCGCCTGCAAGATCTCTTCGACCGCGGGCTCCGTCCTCAAACTGGCGTGGGAGGTCCGGAAGAGGTAGCCGCTTCCGGCATCCTTGAGCAGGGGGATTCCGGCCTCCCGGGACAAGGCGACGAGTTCGGAGAGGGCGGGGCGCCGGGCAAATCCCACGACCCGGAAATTGCTGGGGTGGACTCTGAGAATGAGAGCCGTCTCTTTGCCCAGGGCGTCTCGATAGTCCTCAATCCGGGTCCGGTTGGTGGTCCCCACCTCCTTCAGCGTGGCGCCGCTCTGCTCCAGGATGGAGGGGACGCGGAAGGATCCGCCGATTTCCACGAGCTCGCCCCGGGAGACCAGGACTTTTCGGCCGCGGGCCAGAGTGCTGAGCACCAGGTAGAGGGCGGCCGCGTTGTTGTTCACCGCGGTAGCCGCCTCGCAGGGCAGGAGCCTCCGGAACTGCTCGTCCAGATGCCGGTCCCGGTGCCCCCGTTTTCCCTGGTCCAAATCGAACTCCAGGTTGGAGTACCCCTGGGAGAGGTTCTTCATGACTTTGGCAGTTTCTTCGTTCAAGGGGGCGCGGCCCAAGTTGGTGTGCAGAATGATTCCGGTGGCGTTGATGACGGGACGAAGGGACGGGCGGAGGCGATTCCGGAGCGATCTCCCCAAGTCCGGCGCCAGATCCGCCAGTCCCGACTCCAGCGCACGGTCGGGGTCGTCGCTCCGGCGAATCGAGTCCCGGAGCCGGTCCAGAGCTTGCCGGACTTCGTCGACGACCAAGTGCCGCGGGTAAATTTTCAGTAGAGATTCCGCGTCCGATCCGCAAAGGATCCGGTTCACGGAGGGGATGCGGCGCAGGGTCCGGTTGGCGGTGGGCACGCCGCCATTATGAATCAGGATGGGTGAATTGGTAATCGGAAATTGCCCGGGAGACAGGAATGCCCCTATCACCGTGGACTGTTAACATGCGTCCTGAGCAGGGAGATGCGATGAAGATCGAATGGGCTCTCATCAGTGTTTCGAACAAGGACGGTTTGGCGGACTTGGCCCGGGGACTCGGCGATCTGGGAATCCGCTGCCTGTCCACCGGGGGCACGGCTCGGGCCTTGCGGAATGCGGGCGTCGAGGTGACTCCGGTGTCCGACTACACGGGGTTTCCCGAGATTCTGGACGGCCGCGTCAAGACCCTGCACCCCCGCATCCATGCCGGGATCCTGGCCCGTCACGACCTGGCCAGCCATCGCGAGGTGCTGACCCGGCATTCGATCCAGCCCTTGTGCATGGTCGTGGTGAACCTCTACCCATTCGTCGAGACGGTGAGCCGGGAGGGGGTGACCCTGGAGGACGCCATCGAACAAATCGACATCGGCGGGCCCTGCATGGTCCGCGCGGCGGCCAAGAACTGGGCCCACGTCACCGTCGTGGTGGACCCTTCCGATTATCCGTCCGTGCTGGCGGAACTGGCTGAAAATGGAGGAGAAACGCGAAAGTCCACGCGCCTGACCCTGGCCCGGAAGGCCTTCCGGCATACGGCAAACTACGACACGGCCATCTCTCAGTACCTGGAGGAGCAGAGCGGAACCGAAGCCAAAGTTCCCGCAACCTTGACCCTCTCCCTGGACCGTCAGGACCTCTTGCGCTACGGCGAGAATCCGCATCAGCGGGCCGCCATCTACCGGCCTTCGGCCGGTCCGCCGCAGGGACTGGCGCGGGCAGTCCAGCTCCAGGGAAAGAAGCTCTCGTTCAACAACTATCTGGATCTGGACGCGGCTTGGGGCCTGGTTGCCGAGTTCGAAGAAACCAGTTGCATGATCATCAAACACAACAACCCTTGCGGCGCCGCGCTGGGAGCCGATCCCCGGGAAGCCTATCTCAAGGCGTTGGAGTGCGATCCGG
>JAPOYZ010000082.1 GCA_026706325.1 Candidatus Aminicenantota bacterium | reverse complement strand
GGCCGGTTTTCAGGACCTCCTGGACAGCCACCCCGACAGCGAGTACAGCGACAACGCCCTCTACTACAGCGGCATGTGCTCACTGGAGCAGAAACGCTACGAACAGGCCATCCAAAACTTCGACCAGGTCATCAACCTGTATCCCAGAGGAGACAAGACAGCGGAGGCCTATTTCAAGAAGGCCTTGACCTTCCAGCACCTGCAGAAGAACACGGATGCCATCGACACCTTCCGGGAACTGATCGAGATCTACCCCGACACGCAGGAAGCGATCCGAGCCCAACAGGAATTGGATCGCATGGGGGTTTAGTTCGTACGCGACAACAGGCTTCTCAGAGCACGAGAGGCCCGGGACGAGGCATCAGAATGGGATGTCATCGTCGGTGATCTCTACCTCTTGGGAGGGTCGAGACGGAGCTGAGCTGCGAGGAGCAGTCCGGTCGCCCCTGGGGCCCCCTCCCATCCGGTCTGTCCGCGAATCCAGCATCTTCATGCCGAATGCCCTGATTTCAGTAGTGCGCCTTTGGTTCCCGTCTCGATCCTCCCACTCCCGGGTCTGGATTCGTCCCTCGATCATGACGAGACTTCCCTTACGCAGATATTTTTCGCATATCTCGGCCAACCTGCTCCAAGCGACGATCCGGTGCCATTCGGTACGCTCCTGCCGTTCCCCATTTTGGTCGGTCCAGACTTCGTTGGTCGCCACGGAGAAATCCGTCACCGCAGTGCCTGATGTCGTGTATCGAACTTCAGGATCACGCCCCAGTCTTCCGATCAAGATTGCCTTGTTGAACATCACCAACCTCCTTCGTCAGTCGTCCCTCTCACTATAACGTCCGACCCCGAAAAAAACGCATGCCGACCTGCAACGGCACTGCCCCCTCGGGCAGTCGACCGGCTTGGCAGGCTGAGATGGACGGTGAGTCCGTTCAAATGCGGCGTGCCCCGAACCGTTCGTATCCGACCAGTTCGATGACCGTCTCGATTCGTCGATCCCCTCGATAGAAGCCGGCGCCGACCCGGTCTCCTGGCCGCTTGTCGGCCAGCAAACGGACCAGGTCGTCGTGGCTCCGGACCGGCTGGCCGTCCAGGGAGACCAGAATGTCACCGCCGATGATGAGGAAGAAGTTTCCCAGCAGGACCCTCCGGCGGCCGCCCCTCAGTCCGGCCAGGTCCGAAGAACTCCCCTGCTCCACCCGTTCGATCAGAAGCCCTTCCTGAACCGGCAGCTTCAGTGCGCTCGCCAACCCCGGCGTCAGCGCCCGTCCCTGGACTCCGAACCAGGGACGGCGAACGTATCCCAGGGAGACCAGATCGGGAACGATACGACGCAGTATGTTCACCGGGACGGCGAATCCGATCCCGGCGCTCTCGCCCGATCTGGAGTAGATGGCGGTGTTGATTCCGATGAGCTCCCCTTGCGTGTTCAACAGCGGCCCCCCGCTGTTTCCGGGATTGATGGCGGCATCGCTCTGGATGACGTTTTCAATGACTCCCGAGTCGGTTCTCAGGCTCCGGCCCAGGGAAGAGATGATTCCCGTCGTCAACGTGTGCTCGAATCCGAAGGGATTGCCGATGGCCAGAACCTTCTGCCCGACTTTCAGGTTGTCGCTGCTGCCCAGCTCGATGGGATGAAGTTTTTCGGCCGGGCAATCGATCTCCAGGATCGCCAGATCGTTGAATCGATCGGTCCCCAGAACCTTGGCCTCGTAGCTGCTCTTGTCGTAGAGGGTGACTTCGATGCGGCTGGCCTCCTGAACGACATGGAAATTGGTCACGATACGGCCCTCGCGGTCGATGACGACACCGCTGCCCACGCCCCGCCGCGGGATGACGTCGAACCAGAAGTTCCGCTCCAGCGTGGTGCTGGTCACGTTGACCACGCCCGGCCCCAGCTCGTCATAGATGCGGATGTTGATGTCTTCGTCCTGGGTTCGGCCGGTGCCGAACGTCTGCGTCCGGGTATTCGTGAACCCGGCATGGGCCGGCTCCGGAACCGGCCACCGGATCAGGAAGACCACCATCGCGGTGGAAAGCAGACTGCTGGTCAGAACCAGCTTCCAGAATTCCGTCCTCTTCATGGAACAATTATACTATCGGGCAGATCCTCGAGGCTCCTGGACACTCAGGAAGAAGAGGACGCCGGCCGCCGCCGAGAGCAGCCCGACCAGGAGAACGACGGCCCCGTATCCGGACCAGGAATAGCACCAGCCCGAGACCAGGACCACGACCGCGATTCCCAGTTGCGAGAAGCAGTTTCGAAGAGCCAGGTATGAACCGCGCTCATCGATCCCCACCAGTTGCGTCTGCAGGGTCTGCAAAGCGGTCTGACGGAAACTCACGCACAGGCTTACGGCGAAGAAGAGGCCGATGAGCCCCGCTCCCCAGGGCATCGACGTCAGGCCCGAAATGGCGAGGATGAAGGCCAGGTTGGCCAACAGAAACACCTTTCGTTTGGTCCAACGATCCACCACCCAACCCGAGATCAGGCTGCCCGTGACCGCGGCGATCCCCGCCACCACAAACAACCAGGAGATCTGGATCGGCGTCACGCCGAACCGGCCGATGAGGTAGCCGGAGAGATAGACCATCAGCGCCATGGTGCCCCCGGCGACGGCGAAGGAGACCAGCAGGGCGTTTCTCAGGGGACGAGCCGAGAAAAAACGGCGGTAGGCAAACCGAATCCTTCCGCCATCCGGGGCTCCCGAGCGGAAGCCGGAAAGCGGCCCCCAAAGCGAGGCCAGGACCGCGGAGGCCAGGAGGCACGAAGCCAGGAACACGGCCCTCCACTGCCAGCGATCGGCGATCCAGGTCCCGGCCGGAACTCCCACGATCAAGGCGACGAAGTAGGCGCTCAGGACGATGCCCATGACCCGGCCCCGGCGACGGTAGGGAAAGATGTCTCCCACCAGGCCGGCCGTGCAGGTCGAGATGAGGCCCGATGCCGCGCCCGTGCCGGCCCGTAGCCAGAGGAGCTGCAGATATCCCTGGGAGAAGTGGGTGGCCAGAGACAGCAGGGCGAAAACCGCCAGACCCGCCCGGAGAAAAGGAAGCCGTCCCCAGCGATCCGTGAAGGGGCCCACCAGCAGGTTGAATCCGCCGGCCGTCAGCGCATAGACACTGAAGAGCCGCCCCATCCCCTCCACCGAAGTCCCATAGTCCGCCTCCAGGCGCCCCAGAAGGGGGATCAGCATCTGGGCGTCGACGGCGGCCAGCAACAGCCCTCCAAACAGTGCGGCAATGGTCCAGCGGTCACGAAACCGGCTCATGGATGGCCGAGATGCGGGGCGCGGGGGGGAATCCTGGCATCCGACGGACGCAGATAGTTCGCCTCCAAGCGCCGTGCGCCACCGGTCTCACCCATCATGTGCCTCCGGTGGGCCAGGAGGCAAAGCTCCGGCAGGATGCAGTTGTCCGAACTGGCGACTCGGGACCCGGGATGCAGCGCCTGGATCGTGGTGCGGTACTGCTGCGCACCGTCGCCGACGAAGAGATGATCTCCCGGGGGAACCCGCCTCAGGAACTCCGCGGGGGGCGCCACCTGCTCCTCGATCTCGAGGCGGACGCCCGCTTCCGGGTCGGTGCGATAACAGGCTCCATAGATCTGTTGCCTTCGCGCGTCGATCATGGGAACGATCCGGCTGCGCGCCCAGCGGAAGCGGAAAGCGAGTGCTTCCAGGGTGGACAGCCCCACGGCAGGCCGATCCAGACTCTGGGCAAAGGCCTTGACCGTGGCCAGGCCGATTCGCAGTCCGGTGAATGAGCCCGGACCCGCTGCCACCGCAAAACACCCCAAGTCGCTACGCTTCAACCGGAGACCACCCAGCAGTAAATCCAGGCACGGGAGCACTTCTTCCGAATACCGCAGCGGCGCCTTCAGCATGACCTGGCCGATCACTTCGGCGTTGCGGCTCAAGGCGATCCCGCCGCTGTTGGTGGCCGTATCGAGGGCCAGGATGTACATGGCAGACACTCCCGGAACTGGCGAAAATCCCGAAGTTTATTTCACAGGTTGCTGCTAAAGTAAATGATCGTGAAACGCCTCACCCCGATGATGAAACAGTACCATGAGATCAAGCTCCGGCACCCGGGGATCCTGCTTTTTTTCCGCCTGGGCGATTTCTACGAGATGTTCTACGAGGATGCCGTCGTCGCCAGCCGCGACCTGGAGATCACCCTCACCTCCCGGAACGGCAACGCCAAGGTTCAACACAGTCCCATGTGCGGCGTGCCCCACCACGCCATCGATACCTATCGGGGACGGCTGATCCGCAAGGGCCACAAGGTCGCATTGTGCGAGCAGGTCGAGAATCCACGCCTAGTCAAGGGACTTGTCCGGCGCGAGGTGGTCCGCATCGTCACTCCCGGGACCGTGATCGAGGAGGGCGTCCTCGACGCCAGGGAGAACAACTACCTGGGCAGCCTCCTGCAGCACAATGACCGGGTCGGCCTCTCCTTTCTCGATCTCTCCACGGGGGAATTCTGGATCACCGAGTTCAGCGGCCGGGAGTCCTGGCAGCGGGCCCGGGAAGAGTTGGCGCTCTTTGGCCCACGGGAACTGGTCCTGGCCGAGAAGGATGGTTCGCGAATCGGCGAAGAATTGTCGGCTGCCGATTACAGGCGGATCTCCCGCACCGTTCAGGAAGACTGGACTTTCGATACCGACTACGCCCGGCGCCTGCTCCTGGAACATTTTCAGGTATCCACCCTGGAGGGCTTCGGCATCAACGGACAGGGTGCGGCCGTTTCGGCCGGTGGTTCCCTGCTCCATTACGTCCGCCAGACCCAGAAGGCTCCCCTGGACCACATCACCGAGGTGCGTCTCCTGGAGACGCGAGACCACCTCAAGATCGACGAGACCAGCGTCCGAAACCTGGAGCTGGTCCGCGAGCTGAACGGAGGCCGGCGCTGGACCCTCCTCTCGACTCTCGATTTCACCCGAACCGCCATGGGCGCCCGCCTGTTGCGGCAACGGCTCTTGCGGCCCTCCCTCGATCTGGAGCAGATCCGCCGACGACAGGACGCCGTCGCCGAGTTGCGATCGTCTCTCCTCCAGATGGAGCGTTTGGGCAAGCTCCTGGACTCGATCCAGGATCTGGAGCGGCTGCTGAGCCGCGTCACTCTGGGCACCGCCAACCCGAGAGATCTGGCCGCGCTCAAGACGTCAATCCAGATCCTGCCCCGGTTGGCTCCTCTGCTGGAGCAATACGGCAGCCGGTTGCTGGAACCCCTCGAGGACACGCTACCGGACGTTGCTGAGGGGTTGGAGACCTCGCTGGCCCGGAATCCCCCCGTCAGCCTGACGGAGGGAGGGATCATCGCGCCCGGCTTCCATGCCGAGTTGGACCAGCTTCGCGAGATTGCCCATTCGGGCAAGTCGTTTCTGGCCCGTCTGGAATCTCAGGAACGGGAGCGGACGGGGATCCCGAGTCTCAAGGTCCGGTACAACAAGATCTTCGGCTACTTCATCGAGGTCACCAGGACCCATGCCTCTTCGGTTCCGGACCATTACGTCCGCCGACAGACTCTGGTGGGATCGGAGCGGTTCATTACTCCCGAACTCAAAGTCCACGAGGAAAAGGTCCTCCAAGCCGAAGAGCGGATCTTCGAGCTGGAACGGGACCTCTTCCTGCAGCTCCGCCGGGAGGTCGCCGCTGAAGCCGCAAGGATTCAGCAGGCGGCCCGGCGCGTGGCGGAACTCGACGTGCTGCTCTCCTTGAGCCAAGCCTCCAGGAAGCACGGCTACTGCAGACCACAGGTCGACGACTCCTGCGATCTGGACATCCACGAGGGACGGCATGCCGTGCTGGAGGTTCAGGACGGAGGGGAGCCGTTCGTGCCCAACCCGTTGCTGGCGAACAACGAATCCGACCAGATGCTGATCCTGACTGGTCCCAATATGGGGGGCAAGTCCACCTATCTTCGCCAGAACGCCCTCATCGTCATCATGGCCCAGATGGGATCGTTCGTGCCGGCCCAGAAGGCGCGCGTCGGCCTGGTGGATCAGATCTTCACTCGAGTCGGCGCCAGCGACGATCTGTCCCGCGGCCGCTCCACCTTCATGGTGGAGATGATCGAGACGGCCAACATCCTCAACAGCGCGACGCGAAGAAGCTTCGTACTGCTGGACGAAGTCGGACGCGGCACGGCAACGTTCGACGGACTCTCCATTGCCTGGGCCGTCGCCGAATATCTCCTGACCGAACCGGACCGCCGGGCCCGAACCCTCTTCGCGACCCACTACCAGGAACTGACCCAGTTGGAGCAGATCTACGACGGCGTCAAGAACTACCGGGTCGCGGTGAAGGAGTCGGGAGACAGGATTCTACTGTTCCACCGGGTTCTACCCGGCGTCGCCAACAAGAGTTATGGAATCGAGGTCGCCCGCCTGGCGGGGCTGCCGAGAAGCGTGGTCGGACGCGCGCGGGAGATCCTTTCCCGACTGGAACGCAAGGAACTCAACCTCTCGGGCAACTCGCGGCAGCCTCACGTTTCCGAGCCCTTCGAACAGCCTCAGGGGACTCTCTTCTGATTCCGGCTTTGAAACCCCAGCTTCGTCCCACGGAGGCGCCGCCGTCAGGTTCCGCGGGGACCGCAAATTGAAGCGATCCACGCTCTGCGGAATGGCATTGCTGGCGCTCCCGCTGTTCGTGTCTCTCGGCACCTCCTCCGTCTGGGACTCCAACGAAGCCTTCTACGTCCAGACCCCTCGCGAAATGGTGGAGAACGGGGACTGGATCGTTCCCCGCTTCAACGGCCAACCGCGGTTGAACAAGCCCCCGCTCAGCTATTGGCTGGTCGCCGCGCCCTATACGGTATTCGGGGTCTCCGTCTATTGGGAACGGCTGATACTGGCCCTCCTGGCCTACGCCTCCGTTTGGGCGGTTTTTCTCTCCGGTCGGATTCTGCTCTCGGAACGGGCGGCTTTGCTGGCCGCCGTCCTGTTCACCACCACCTTCCGCTTCCAGGTCCTGGCTCGCCGGCTGCTCATCGACATCCTGCTCCTGTTCTGTATCCTGGCGGCGCTGACCGCCTTCCTCTATTGGTGGAAGCGGGGCCGTGATTCAGGCCTGATCCTGGCGGCTCTTTTCCTGGGTCTGGGAGTGCTGGCCAAAGGGCCGGTCATCTTCCTGCCGGCGCTCATCCTTGCCGTCTTCACCTTTCTGTCCGTGCCGTCCGACCGGTTGCGCCGAGCTCCCTGGGTGCGTTCGCTGCTGGTGTTTTTCCTGGTCGCGAGCTCCTGGTACCTGCTGCTGGGATTCACCCAAGGCTGGGACTCGGTATCGGACTTCCTCTGGAAGGAGAATCTGGGCCGTTTCACCCACGTGGACTTCGGACCGCAACGGGGGCTCCATTACTATCCCCTGGTTTTTCTGGCTGATTACTTCCCCTGGTCGATCCTCCTTCTCGGCGCTCTGGCCGGCACGTGGTCCGCTCGCCGCTTCCCCGACCGCAGACTCTCCATCCTCCTCGCCCTCTGGATGGGATCCTTTCTCCTCTTCTTCTCCCTTTCTCTCAACAAGCAGGAGTACTACATCCTCCCCGTCTATCCGGTGGCCTCCCTGTGGCTGGCCGCCTACCTGGACCGGGAGTCATTGCCCGCCTGGTGCCGGTGGCTGGTTTGCGGCGTCCTGTTCGCTGCTGCCGCATCCCTGGCCGTTGTCGCCTGTTCCCTGTTCCGGGACGTGGCCGGGTGGTGGCTTCCCCTTCTCTGCCTCGCGGCGGCCGGACCGGCGGTGGCGGGATCACGGATCCGCCTGGCGGCCTGGACCTTGAGCCTCTTCTACGCTCTGGCTTACCTCGTCTACCTGCAACCTCTGGAGGAGTACCGGCCGGTCCGTCACCTGTCGAAGATCATCCCTTCCGAAAGTCCGTCCGGAGCCCCTGTGACGGCCGGTTACTATCGATTGTCGACTCCAAGCCTCGCCTACTACTTGAATTCAACCATTCTGGAGCTTGGAACGCCGGAACAGGCCCTGGAGGCGCTGCGAGCCCCCGGCCCCGTCTACCTGATCATGGCCGCCGAGGACTACCCCCGGCTGAAGCGGGATCTGGGGCCAATCCTGAAAATTGAGGGAGTCCGGGCCAAGCTGTATACTACCGCCTCCACGCTCGTCGAAGGTTGGAAACGTGGCCGACTCGACATCCGTCCCCAGGCTTGGACCCGCCCCGTCTACCTGGTCAGTAACCAGGGTGGATGAACCCCAACCGAGACTGTCCATCATCGTTCCCGTCTACAACGAGAAAGCCAACCTGGCGGACCTGTACGAGGGTCTGACCGGGGTACTCCAAGGGCTCGGGGGCGACTACGAGATCCTGTTCATCGATGACGGAAGCAATGACGGAGGGACCCGGATCCTGGCGGACCTCGCCGAGCAGGACGACCATGTCCTGGTCCTGCAGTTCGCCAGGAACTTCGGCCAGACGGCGGCCCTCTCGGCCGGTTTCGACCATGCCCGGGGCGAGATCATCATTCCCATGGATGCCGATCTCCAGAACGATCCCGCCGACATTCCCCAGATCCTGGACAAGCTCGACGAGGGGTACGATGTGGTCAGTTGTTGGAGAAAGGACCGGCAGGACCCGTGGCTGACCCGTATCCTCCCCTCCCGGGCCGCCAATCGAATCATCAGTTGGATCAGCGGCGTCCGTCTCCGCGACTACGGATGCACCCTCAAGGGCTACCGGAGCGAGTTTCTGCAACATATCCGGCTCTATGGAGAAATGCACCGGTTCATTCCCGTCTACGCGAGCTGGACCGGCGCCAAAGTGACCGAGATCCCGGTCCGCCATCATCCCCGGCGGCACGGACGCTCCAAGTACGGCCTCCTGCGGACCCTCAAGGTTCCTCTGGACCTGATGACCGTCAAGTTTCTGGTCACCTATTCCACCAAGCCCATGTATCTCTTCGGCGGATTGGGACTGGTCTCGATCCTCTTCGGGTGGCTGCTCAGCGCGCTCGCCCTCTACCAGAAATTTCTTCAGGATGTGAAGGTCCACCGCAATCCCCTCCTCCTGCTTTCGGTGTTCCTCTGCATCGTCGGAATCCAGTTCATTCTTTTCGGCCTGGTGGCGGAGCTCATCATTCGGACTTACCACGAATCGCAGGGCAAACCCACCTACATTCTCAGCCGGACGATCCGAAAGGAACAGGAATCCCCATCGCACTCGGCCGGCTCGGCCCCGGAGTAATCCCATGCAGGTTTTGGATTGGCTGCTGACGAACACGACGACGGTCTCGGGCTGGATCTGGGGCCTCCCCATGATCGTGCTCCTCTTCGGCACCGGGCTGCTCCTGACTGCAATGACCCGCTTCGTCCAGATCCGTCATTTGGGCAGCTCGATCCGCCAGATTCTGAAGGGTCCCCGGGCGGAGACCCGGGACCAGCAGCGTTCCCAGGGGGACATCACGCCGTTTCAGGCCCTGATGACCGCCCTGTCGGCCACTGTGGGCAACGGAAACATCGCCGGTGTTGCCACAGCCATTGCGGCCGGCGGACCGGGAGCCGCCTTCTGGATGTGGGTCACCGCCGTCTTCGGCATGGCCACCAAGTACTCGGAGGCCGTTCTGGCCATCCTCTTCCGCCGCCGCATGCGGGACGGAACCATGGCCGGCGGGCCCATGTACTACTGTCGAGACGGCGTCGGGGGAAACCTGGGTTTCGTCCTGGGGGGCATCTTCGCCGTGTGCGGCGCGGCGACCGCGCTACTCGGGACCGGAAACATGTTCCAGTCCCAGTCCATGGCCATGGCGGTCCGGGAGCAGTTCGGAACTCCGCAATGGGCCACCGGCCTGATCATGAGCCTGCTGGTGGGACTGGTGATCATCGGCGGAATCCGCCGGATCGGAGCCGTGGCCGAGCGTCTGGTCCCGGTGATGATCATCTTCTACTTTTCCGGAGCGCTGCTGGTGATCATCAGCAACATCTCGCTGGTTCCGGACGCCTTCCGGCTGATCGTCGTCTCCGCTTTCAGTCCCGAGGCGGTCTTTGGGGGAGGCGTGGGCATCGGAGTTCAGCAGGCCATGCGATTCGGAGTGGCTCGCGGCGTCCTCTCCAACGAGTCGGGCCTGGGGAGCGCGGCCATCGCCCATGGGGCTGCCCGGACTCGATATCCCGTGGTCCAGGGCGGCATCGCCATGATGGGCACCTTCATCGACACCATCATCGTCTGCACGTTGACGGCTCTGGCCATCACCGTCTCCGGCGCCTATCGCAGCGCCTCCTTCCTGGTGGAGGACGGTCTCCGGGGAGCCGACCTCACGGTCCACGCGTTCGCCGTGGGCATGCCCGACTGGACCGGAGGGTGGGGCGGCCTGGTCGTCGCGTTCGCTTCCCTGATCTTCGGGTTCACCACGCTGATCGGATGGAGCTACTACGGTCAGATCTGCTGCGAGTACCTCTTCGGCCTGAAAGTCGTCACACCATACCGGGTCCTCTTCGTGGTGCTCCTGTTCGCCGGAGCGCTGCTCACGGGTCGCTATTCCTCCATCATCACCAACGTGGGAGACATCTGTAACGCCGCCATGGCGTTTCCCAATCTCATTGCGCTGATCTTCCTGAGCCGCCGGGTCGCGGACGTCACCCGGGAGACCTACGTGGCGGGAGATCCATACGCGGCTCGCGTGCCCAAGCTGCCGGATCCGATCGGGTAGGAATCGAAAAGCGGATCTACGGGGAGTCTCCGAACTCCCGCGGCGTCAGGGAGAGGCGGACCTGTCATTCGCTCGGGGCGGAAGTCCAGCCGCTTCAACGATTTCGGCCACCAGCTCCTCCTGCCGGTACGCCATGATGTGGACTCCGCTGATTCCGGGCATCTCCCGCGCCTCCCGGATGATCTCGACGCAAATCCGCATGCCTTCGCGGCGCTGACGGTTGCCGGGAACTCCCTTGAGACGGCGGATCACCTCGTCCGGGATCACCACTCCGGGAATGTTCTTCCGGATCCATTGAGCCGCCTTGGCCGAGCGCAGGGGACCGACGCCCAGCAGGAAAAAGACCTTCTCGTGCAGGCCCAGGTCCCGAACCGAATTCATGAAGCGGCGAAGCCTGGGCATGTCGAAACAGTATTGGCTCTGGATGAAGTCCGCCCCCGCTTCGATCTTCTTCAGCAGCCGGAACGGACGATAGTCGTAGGGCGGAACGAAGGGATTGCTGGCGGCCCCCAGGAAAATACGGGGGTTGGATTCCAGCTTCCTGCCGCTCAGAAAGCGGCCCTCGTCCCGCAGCAGGCGCGCCGTTCTCAACAAAGTCATGCAATCCAGATCGAAGACCGGCTTGGCGTCGGGATGATCCCCGACTCCCACTCCGTCGCCCGTCAGGCACAGGACGTTCCGGACCCCCAGGGCCGCGGCCCCCAGCAGGTCTCCCTGAATGGCGATGCGGTTCCGGTCGCGGCAGGCGACCTGAAGCACCGGCTCGTAGCCGGCCCTGACCAGCAAGGAACAGACGGCGACGCTGGACATATGGACATGGGCCCCGGAAGCATCGGTGGCATTGATGGCGTCGCACACCGGGGCCAGGACCAGCGCCCGTTCGAAGACCGTATCGGGGTCTGCGGTATCGGGGGAGTTGATCTCTGCGGTGACGGCGAACCCGCCCGAGCGAAGCACCCGCTCCAGCCGCGAGCCCGACTTCATGGGCTTCACCGCTTCCAATGGGGACCTGCCTTTTCGCCTTCCGAGAAGTGATTGACCCAGGCGGACGATCCTTGGCGGTCGTAACTCAGCGGAGGCAGCACGTGCAGGATCTCGGAACCGAAGCGGGGCATCTTTCTGGACCGTTCCCAAGCCTGTACCCAGACGCACGGCATTTCGGGAACGACCTCGCAATGTCCATTGGGCCGCACCCCGCCGCAAGGTCCGTTGCGGAGATTCTTGGGACAGGTCATGGGACAGGTCATCCCGGTGCTGTGCAGGACGCACTGTCCGCACATGCGACAGTCGAAAACGGCGCCCTTGGTTAATCGCTCGGCCGGAATCAGGAGCCGTTCGAACCGGCTTCCGGGTTTGAGCCGGGAACGGAACAGGCCAAGAATCTTCGCACTTAGAAGATAGACGGACTCTAATATTCGAGGGTGATTCTGAAGGAATCTCACGGTTCTCTTCGGCCCTTGTTC
>JAPOYZ010000148.1:8459-12220 GCA_026706325.1 Candidatus Aminicenantota bacterium | reverse complement strand
TTGGCCGCCTCGTACGCGGCATAACCGGTGGAGAAGGTGACCCGGCTGCCGCCGGTCACGTCGGTATAACCGACGGCGTCCGTGTCCACCACGGTGGGCCAGACGCTCTCCGCCGGAATGCCCAGGACTTCGGCCATCTGCATGGCCACTGAAGTCCGGGTGCCGCCGATGTCGGTGGAGCCCTCCACCAGGCTCACCCGGCCGTCCGGGTTCACGCTGGCGTGAACGCTGGATTTGAGTCCCACGTTGAACCAGAAGCCGCTGGCGACGCCGCGACCCCGGTTGGGTCCCTCCAGCGGCGCCGTGTAATGGGGGTGTTCGCGGGCGGCTTCGGTCGTTTCCACGCATCCGATCCGCGGCCAGACCGGTCCGTCGACCCGCCGGTCGCCTTCCTGGGAGGCGTTCTTGAGGCGGAATTCGATGGGGTCCATTCCCAGGATCTCGCAGATCTCGTCCACCACCGTCTCCGAGGCGAACTCGGCGTGGGTCGCGCCCGGAGCCCGGTAGGCGGAGGACTTGGGCTTGTTGACCAGCACGTCGAAGCCGTCGATGACGCCGTTGGGAAGGTTGTAGGGTGCGAACACGCACATGCAGGCGGCGCCGATGGGCGATCCCGGAAATCCGCCGGCGTCGAAGGCGGCCCAGAAGCTTCCGGCGGTGAGGGTCCCGTCCTTCTTGGCGCCCATCTTGACGCGCATGAAAGAAGCCGGCGTCGGACCGGTGGCCTGCAGGACCTCCTCCCGCGTCATGAGAATTTTCACCGGGCGTCCGGTGGCCTTCGACAGCAACGCCGCCGTCGGCTCCAGGTAGGTGGCGATCTTCCCGCCGAAGCCGCCGCCGATCTCGGTGGGCACGACCTTCACCTGGGAGATGGGGACCCCCAGGATCTCGGAAGTCTGGGCGCGGCTGGTGAAGGAGCCCTGGGTGCTCAGCCAGATGGTGAGCTGGCCGTCGGAGTTCCAGAAGGCCGTACAGTTGTGGGGTTCGATGTATCCCTGGTGCACGGTCTGGGTGGTGAACTCCCTTTCCACCACGATGTCCGCCTCAGCGAACCCTTGCTCCACGTCACCCAACTCGAAGTGGATATGGTCGGCGACGTTGGTCGGCTTGTCTCCGACGGTCCCGAAGGACTTGGTGCGGAGGCTCTCATCCAGCAGCGGCGCCCCGTCCTTCATGGCCTCCATCACGTCCATCACGGGGGGAAGCAGTTCGTATTCCACCTCGATCAAGCCCGCGGCTTCCTCGGCCAGGTGAGGATCGGTGGCCGCCCACGGCGGCGACGGCGTGTCCCTGGTAAAGAACCTTGTCCCGGGCCAGGACGTTGAGGGAGAGATGGCGCAGTGGCGCTGCCGCTTCCCCCAGGTTGGCGATCTTGTCCCCCGGATCGGGCAGGTCCTGACCAGTGACCACCGCCTTCACGCCGGGCAGCGCCAGCGCCTTGCCGGCGTCGATGGAGACGATCCTGGCGTGGGCGTGGGGGCTGCGCAGGACGTTGCCGTGCAGCATGCCCGTCAGGTACACGTCTGCGCCGTATTGGGCCCTGCCGGTGACCTTGTCCACTCCGTCGTGGCGGATGGGACGAGTGCCGATGACCTTGAATTCGGACTGGGTTTCCGGTGCGGTTTTGGATGCTGTAGCCATCAGTCTTGACTCCCCCTCGGTTAACCGTTGCCGTTGGCCGGCCCGGCAGTGTCCAATACGGCTCGAATGATCTTGTCGTAACCTGTGCAGCGGCAGAGATTTCCCGCCAGCCAAAGGCGAACGTCATGTTCGGAAGGATCGGGATTCCGGTCCAGAAGGGCCTTGCCGGCGACGATGAAGCCGGGCGTGCAGACGCCGCACTGGAGGGCGGCGTGTTCCAGGAACTTCTGCTGCAAGGGGTGCAGTTCGCCCGATTCCGACGCCAACCCCTCGATAGTGGTGACCTCGGCGCCCTGAACCTCGCCGGCCATGACCACGCAGGAGTTGACGAGGCGCCCGTCCAGGATGACGCTGCAGGCGCCGCAATTGCCGTTGTTGCACCCTTCCTTGCTGCCGGTCAGTTGGAGAATGTCGCGGAGAACCTCCAACAGGCTGTGGCGCGGCTCGCACAGGAACTCGGTGTTCTCGTCGTTGATCCGGGTCTGAATATGCAGCTTTTGATCGGCGGTTGTCACGCTCATGAATCTTACTCTCCTCTGGCTCGGGCCACGGCCTTCACGAGTGTCCTGCGGGTCAGGACCCCGGACAAGTGTATCCGCTGCTCGATGGTTCCCCGCATGTCGCTGATGGGGCGGGCCGCCCTGCTGGCCGCCGCGGCGGCCTGATCGATAACGGCGTCCGAGACGGGACTCCCCGACAACACTTCGCCGGCTTCCTCCACCAACAACGGGGTGGGGGCCACCGCGCCCAATCCCACGCGGCCGGAGACGAAGGTGTCGCCGGCGTCATTCAGCACGACTGACGATCCCGCCCCGACGACGGCGATATCCATTTCGTTGCGCGGGATGAACCGGAGATAGTGCGCTCCCGAGTTCGGGCCGGGGGTCGGGATCCGCAAGGAGACCAGCAACTCTCCCCGCCCCAGCACGTTGCGGCCGGGAGAGGTGCAAAAGTCTTCCACCGGGACTTCGCGCTGGCCGCCGGGACCGGCGATCACGCACGAGGCTCGGTGGGCGATCAGGGCGGGAATGGTGTCCGCTGCCGGGGAGGAGTTGCAGAGGTTGCCTCCGAAGGAAGCACGGCTCTGGATGGCCGTTCCTCCCACCAGCTCGGCGGCGTCCACGAGGCCCGGGTACAGGGACGCGATTTCCGCGTGCTCGTAGAATTCACAGCAGGGGACCGCGGCCCCCAGGACCAGTCCTTCCGCTGAATCGTGAGTCAGTTGTCTGAGCTGGGGAATCCGCTTGACGTCCACCATCATGTCCAGGTCGCGATGGCCCTCCCTCACTTGGACGATGATGTCGGTTCCCCCGGCCAGAGGGCGCGCGCGGCCGTCGTATTCGGCCAGGAGCGCAATCGCCTCCTCCAGCGTCTCGGGACATGCGTAGCCTAGTGCCTTCACAGTGTTGTCTTCTCCTCTCGATTTTGGGGTAACGTCATCCCGTTCGACTGCCTGCAATCGGCGTGGTTCAATTCGGAGAGGTCATTCTACACCGTCGAATAGCCTGGGTGCAGAAGCCCTGCGCACTCCCACTCATATTCGGGAAAAACCTGGGAAAGTCAACTCCAAATCGCCTCCGGGAGGAGCCCGGCGCGGGATTCCGGGGATTCGCCGTCGGCCTGTACGCCTTGAGGATCAAGGCGGGTCTATAATTGCGCGCGGGACTTTCGCCGGGCGGCGATGCCGGAAGGCCGCCGCCGGGCCAGGCGAAACATCGGCCGTGCGAGCCCGTACCTGACCGGTGACCGGCGCGGTCGGCCAAGCTGGGAGCACCGGTTGAATTCCGTGAGGGGATTCTTGCCGCCGGTGGTCGTGAGAGAAGAAATGGGCGCTCATTACCTGGAATGGCGGCAGGGCGGCCGGCCCTGCCGGATGGAGTTGCGGAAAAAGGAGTTGTTCATCGGCCGTAGATCCGATTCGGACATCGTCCTGACCGACCCCTACGTCTCGCGGCGCCACGCCCGGTTGCTGCATCAGGACCGGGTCTACAGGGTCATCGATCTGAACAGCACACACGGGACCTTCGTCAACGGGAACCGTGTCCGGGAACGGGTCCTGGAGGCCGGTGACAAGATCCGGATGGGACCCGGTCCCAGCGAGTTCAGCTACACGGGACTGG
>JAPOYZ010000148.1:0-8449 GCA_026706325.1 Candidatus Aminicenantota bacterium | reverse complement strand
ACCCCGACCCTGAGTCGGGAGGAGTCCGTCCTGTAACCTTCGTCGGTCCTTCCCCCCGTTGCGTCGGCTGGCTCGGAGCTGGAGAAGATCTCCCACATCCTGGATTTCCAATATCAATGGGGCCAGACCTTCTCGGCGGACCGGATGTTTGGTCAACTGCTGGAGTCGGCGTTGCGGGTGAGCGGCGCGGAGCGGGGATTTCTGCTGACCTTCTCGGGTCAGAATTTCGAATACGTGGTGGGCATGGACCACGGGGGCGATCACCTTTCGGAGAGTGAGTTCAAGACCAGCCTTACCGTGGTCGAGCAGGTGGCCGAACAAGGGGAGCCGCTGTTGATGACCGAGGGGATCGACCAGCAGTTCGCCGCCCAGGAGAGTATCGTCAACATGCGGCTTCGAGCCGTGGCCTGCATGCCCCTGAAGTGGATCTCCGGCGACGGCGACCGGCCGGCGGTCCGGGGCATCCTCTACTTGGACAGCCGGAAGGCCATGCACATGCTCAGCGGCTTGGATCAGAAGATCCTGACCCGGTTGGCCCTGGAGGCCTCAAACGTCTTCGAAAAGCTGGAACTGATCCAGAGCCTGGAGGAGCGGAAGCGGGTCCAGCAGGAACTGTCTCTGGCCCAGGCGACGCAACGCGCTCTTCTGCCGCAGGACCTTCCCCATTCGCCGTCCTTCAGCGTCCACGCCTCCAGCACTCCGACGCGTTACGTGGGGGGCGACTACTATGACTTTCTTGGTGCGGACAGCGATGACCTGACCGGCGTCCTGGCGGACGTGTCGGGCAAGGGCGTCCCCGCGGCGTTGTTGAGCTCTTTTCTCCAAGGGGTCCTGGAGGTTGGATTCGGCTCCAGTTTGTCCTTGGGGGAGGCTGTGAGCAGAGCCAACGATCATCTCTTTCAGAAGACTCCGAGCAACCGTTTCGTCACCCTTTTTCTCTTCCGGGTCAAACCGTCGGGCGAGGGGGAGTACGTGAGCGCCGGCCACAATCCCGCATACGTCTGCCGGGTGTCGACGGGCGGGATCGAGGAGCTTGATCCGTGCGGCATGATTCTGGGCGCTTTCGAAAACGTCACCTACGAGTCCGTTGCTTTTCGCCTGAACGCCGGAGACATTCTCGTCGTATATTCGGATGGGGTGACCGAGGCCATGGATCCGAATGGGGAGATGTTCGGCGAAGCGCGTCTGATGGACGTTGTCCGGGAATCGGCGGCGTCCGGTGGGGCCGCGGTCCAGGAGGCCATCCTGGCAGCCGTGCAGGGGTTCATGGGGCAGGCCTCGGCCTACGACGATCTCACGGTTCTGGTGGTGGAGAGGCTGGACGCCGGAAATGCCTGAAGATCGGCTCGGCAGCTACGAGATCATGGGACCTCTCGGGGCCGGTGGAATGGGCGAGGTCTACCGCGCCCGGGATACGCGCCTGAACCGGCAAGTCGCCATCAAGATCCTCCCTCCGGGCTACGCCGAGCACTCGGATCGCCTGTCCCGTTTCCAGCGGGAAGCGCGGGTTCTGGCATCGCTCAACCACTCCAACATCGCCGCCATCTACGGATTCGAGGAGGCGAACGACCGGAAGTTCTTCATTCTGGAACTGGTGGATGGGCAGACGTTGGCGGAGCTCCTGGAAGAAGGTGCTCTGCCCTTGAAGAAAGCCGTGGGTTACGCGGTGGAAATTGCGCGAGGCGTGGAGGCCGCCCACGAAAAAGGGGTCATCCACCGGGACCTGAAGCCGGCCAACGTGATGATTACGCCCGACGATCGGGTAAAGGTTCTGGACTTCGGGCTGGCCAAGGCGATCGCCGAGAGTTCCGAACCTTCGGACCTGACTCATTCTCCCACCCTGATGGACGAGAAGACGAGAGAGGGCGTGATCCTGGGGACGGCTCCCTACATGAGCCCCGAACAGGTGGAAGGGATCCCCCTGGACCCGCGGACGGACATTTTTTCCTTCGGGTCGCTGGTCTACGAGATGGTCACCGGCCGCAAGGCCTTTCCGGGAAAAACTCAGGCGAGGGTGCTGGCGGGGATTCTGGAGAAGGAGCCCAAGCCCCTGGGAAACCGGGTGCGGGGTGTTTCCCAGCAATTGGAATGGGTCGTGAACCGTTGCCTTCGGAAGGATCCCGAACGGCGATTCCAGCACATGCGGGACCTGCGCCTCGCGCTGGAAGATGTGCTCCTGGAGTTGCAAAGCCCCCGCCGGTGGGGACGCCGGGTCTCGTCGTTGACCATCCGGGAGCTCGCCGTCGCCGGTCTGGCGCTGGCGGCGATTCTGTTCGGGGGGTTGTGGTGGGGAACCGCCGGGGATCCTTCCAGGCTGGTTCCGCCACCCATGTTGACCCGGGTGACGTCGGTTTCCGGGCTCACAGTCGATCCGGTCATCTCCCGCCGGGGACGGCTGCTGGGGTATGCGTCGGACCGGAGCGGCGAGGGAAACCTGGACATCTGGGTTCAGCAACTGGGCGGAGGCGGTTCCCGCCGGACTCGGGACCCGGCCGACGACCACCAGCCTTCCTTTCATCCCGACGGGACCAGGATGGTGTTCCGATCGGAGCGGCGCGGAGGGGGTCTCTACTGGACCACGACCCTGGGAGACGAGGCCGGCGCCCGGTTCATCATCGATGGGGGCCGGCGTCCCAGAGTCTCGCCCCGAGGCGACCGGATCGCCTATTGGAGGGGGCGGATCGGCGCCGATTTCAAGCGGGGCTCTCTCTTTACCACCGGCTGGAGTTCCGGCCGGCCCCGGACTCAACTGGCGGAGAGTTTCACGGTCGCGAGTCATCCCATCTGGTCTCCCCGCGGGGATCACATCGTATTCCTGGGCTGGGAATCCTCCAGACGCGACGAAGATTTCGACTGGTGGATTCTTCGGCTGGAGGACGGTGAGATCCGAAAGCTGGGTCTGGCGGCCATGTTGCCCCAGGCTGGGATTTCCGGTCTGGTGATCCCTGGCGTCTGGGTGCCTCTCGAAAACTTCATCGTCTTCTCCGCCCGCCGCGGGGACAGCGTCAACTTGTGGCGTATCGCGGTCTCGCCCCGAACCCTGTCCCTCTCGGGCGAACCCCGGCAGATCACTTCAGGTGTCGGCCCCGAGCTGGAGCCTTTCTCGGTCCGGCCCGGCCGGATCGCCTTTTCCTCGCAGATCGAGAACCTGGATCTCTGGAGTCTGGCCATCGACACCGACCGGGGAATTGTTCCGGAGGGGGCGCGTCTGGAGAGGCTCACGCAACATGCGGGAGAAGATTCCCATCCGTCCCTTTCCGGGGACGGAGGCCGGATGGCGTTCGAGTCCACTCGCTCCGGCAATCGGGATATCTGGCTCATGGACCTGGGAACGGGTGCCAAGACCAACCTCACCGAGAGTCCGGGAGACGAGCGCCGTCCCAGGATCCGGACCGACGGAAGCCAGGTGGTGTACAGCGCCGGCGAGTCCGACTCGGAGAGCCCGGGCATCTATCGAGTGGAGGCCCGGAGACAGACTCCCAGGGCGACGGTTTGTCAGGATTGCGGGCATCCCCTGGACTGGTCTTCCCAGGGAGACGACATCCTGGTGGTGCGCCGCGCAGGCGGAGGAAGAAGGTCAAGAGTCGATCTGCTCGACGTGACCAGCGGAAGACAGCTCAAGCTGCTGGAGCATCCCCAGTACAGCGTGGTCCAGGCCAGGCTCGATCCTGCCGACAGATGGGTCGCGTTCACGGTGTCCGAGGGTCCGCTTCAGGCCAGAATCTACGTTGCGCCCTTCCGCCAGGAAGAACTTCATGAGAGCGGCGGCATCCCGCCGGAGCGATGGGTGGCCGTCACGGACGGACAGGACAGGGACGGGATGACCGGCTGGTCCCCGAACGGAAATCTCCTGTACTTTGTCTCCAACCGCAGGGGAGCCCGCGGCATCTGGGTCCAGGAGTTGAACCCGTCAGACAGGAGGCCGGTGGGAGATCCCAGGTTGGTCTGGCATTTTCGCGAGACCCGTCTGTCGCTGGCCGGTGTCTCGCTCAGTTCACTGCGGACCAACGTTGCGCGCGACAAGCTCGTTTTCACTCTGAAAGAGCGGATGGGAGACATCTGGATGGCGCATCTTCCCTTGGAGGAAGAACGTGGCACCCGCCCGCCCTGGAGGCCCGAGGAGGAGCGGATCATCGACCTGTACCCCTACCGCCGCCGCTAAGGGGAGCGGCGGTTTTCCTACCGCCGAGAGGGGGGTTAGGGGGGACGGCAGTCCCCCCTTTACACTTGGGCGTGGCCGACGTCGAGCTGGCGCGGTGTCCGCTGGACGTCCCTTCCTGGACAGGCGAAAATCAGATCGCCCGGACAAGTTCGAAGTCGGTACATCTACCGCAAAGGAAGGACATTTCAGATGGTCACCATCCAGAAGATCCGTCTTGATGGATTTCTGTCATTTGCTCCCGGTTCGCCGGAGTTCGAGTTGCGAGATTTGAACGTGCTGATCGGTCCGAATGGGTCCGGGAAGTCAAACTTCATCGAAGCGCTGGAACTGCTTTCCGCGACGCCGCGCAATCTTGCCGAGGTCATTCGGGTCGGTGGAGGTGCGGGCGAGTGGATCTGGAAAGGCGACACCGTGCAGAGTTCGGCAGAGATCGACGTAGTCCTGAAAGAGGGCACGCCGACGGGGCGTCCGATTCGGTATCGAATCGAGTTGACGGAGGTTCGGAATCGTTTGGAGGTGATCGACGAAGCGATCGAGGAGGTGGAACCACTTCCCGGCAAATCGGACGTATTCTTCTATTACCGTTTTCAACGGGGCCGTCCCATGATCAGCGTTCGAGACGCTGAAGCTGCTGATGGGGCGGTCAAACGGCAGCTTCAGAGGGACCACCTGGAGCCGGACCAATCGGTACTGGGGCAAAGGAAGGATCCGGAGCAATATCCGGAGGTCACCTGGGCAGGTCAGAGGTTCGGCTCCATCCAAACCTTTCGAGAATGGCCGTTCGGCCGTTCGGGTCCGCTTCGAACAGCCCAATCCGCATTACTTCCCGAGGACCAGCTCCTGATGGACAACAGCAACTTGGCATTGTTGCTGAACGAGATTGAACATGCTGGAGGTGTGCAATTCGATAGACTGCTTCGACGTTTCTTCCCGCGCTTCCAAAGAATGTCCACCCGGATCTCCAGTGGCGCCGTCCAGTTCTATTTGCACGAGACCGACTTCGACAGACCGATTTCGGCGACCCGGCTGTCCGATGGGACGGTTCGGTTCCTAGCATTGCTGGCAACACTGTTGGCCCCGTCGCCACCGCCGTTGTTGTGCATCGAGGAACCCGAACTTGGACTGCATCCTGATGCCGTCGCACTGGTCGCCGACCTGCTCGTCGATGCCTCCAAACGCACGCAACTCATTGTGACGACACATTCCGATGCCCTGGTTTCCGCTTTGACCACTCAGCCGGATGCCGTCGTTGCCTGTGAACGGCCCGGAGACGGGACCGAATTGCGGCGTCTCGACCCGAAGAAGCTCGCCGCGTGGTTGGACGACTATAGACTCGGTGATCTGTGGCGGATGGGTGAATTGGGAGCAAACCCGTGAGGGGCATTGCGATTATTTTGGAGGGCGGCGGTAGAGGTCAAGCAACCAAGGCCGCTCTTCGCCAGGGAATGGACGCTTTCCTGCGGCCGCTCAAGCAGGCGGCCAGGGCCAAGGCATTGCACTGGAGGCTGGTCTGTTGTGGCTCACGCAGGGAAACATTCCGCAAATTCGAGTATTCAACGGGTAACGGTGAAGACATGGTCGTGTTGCTGGTGGACGCTGAAGGTCCGGTAGTCGAGAGGCCCCGTGAACACTTGCACTCGCGCGACGGATGGGATCTTAATTTCGCCTCAAGCGATAGCGTTCATCTCATGGTGCAGACTATGGAAGCCTGGATCGTTTCGGATTCGGACGCCCTGAGCAGGTACTACGGACAGGGGTTCAACCGGGCGGCATTGCCCCGGACGGAAAACCTTGAAAGTGTGAGTAAGCTGGACGTTGAACGGTCGTTGAGACAGGCGACGGAGCACACGCAAAAAGGCCGGTACCAGAAGATCAGGCATGCGAGAGACCTGCTGGGCATGATCAATGTGGAGGAAACTAAAAGACGATGCCGGCATTGTGCGCCATTGTTTCACGTTCTCGGTCAACTGATAGAAGAAACAGACTGATCGGTTTGAGTTGAGGAAGCACAGCCGGCCCGGAACGGCGACTTTCCTGCCGCCGAAAAGGGGTTAGGGGGGACGGCAGTCCCCCCTTCACACTTGGGCGTGTCCTTCGAACCAGTTCCAAATGAAAATCGCCCCGCCATGGGAGAATTCCCAATGAATATGAGAGGAATCCTGCTAATCGGCCTTGTACTCACCCTGACCGGTTGCAGCCCCGGACAGGTTGCAAACGCCCGGGTCTATTTCGAAGACTTCAATCACGGCAACGGCGGCTGGTACGCCGACCGCCACTACGCGCTCCCCGTCTGGGACGGTGTGGCCTATTGCCACGGCCCCTGGTTTCTGGACTCCAACCACGCCCCGCCCGGAGCCGGATATCTCCACCTGGTGATGTGGCTGTACACCGACGGGAGATGGTACGAACATCCCACGGCGGCCTCGCGCCTGCCGTACACCAACAACTCGTTCGTGGAGCAGGGCTACTCCACGCGCCTGGCCAACGCCCGAATGACGGTCCGCCTGCGGGGAGAGTTGCAGGCCCGGGGAGCCGAGCTTCTGCTGCTGGCCCAATCCGAGACCGACAAGACCACGGCCAACATGGTCCTGACCGGACAACCCTTCAGGGTCACGAAGGAGTGGAGCGAGCAGACCGTGACTCTGGCCCCCGACCCCGGCCAGTGGACCTGCCTGGGCTCGCGACACGACCGGACCGGGCTCTACGGCTGCGACGATATCGGGAAGGTATTGGAGGACGTGAACATCGACCTCATCTTCGTCCTGTTCCCGTTGGAGATCGTCCCCCTCTCGGACGAGGTGACGGACCTTCACACCCCCAGAGCGGGCATGGACTACCCCGTGGACCAGGATCGCCTGCCCAAGGGTCTGATCATGTTCGACTGGGTGAAGATCGAATACTGAAGATCAGGAATTCCAGACCCGTTCGAACAGCCTGAGCGCATTGCCGCTCAGAATCCCTTCGACCTCGTCGGCGCGATAGCCGGCGTCGGACAGGACGTTTGCGAAATTGGCCACGTCCGCCATGGTGTCCACGTCCTTGGGAGTCATCTCGGCTCCGAAACCGCCGTCCATGTCGGTCCCGACGCCGACGTGCTCCAGCGTGCCGCCGGCCAGATCGCCGATGTGCTCGATGATGGGGATGAACCCGTCCATGCCGTACTTGCCGCCGCTGCCGTCGATGGCCGGCCGGTTTCCCCATTCGATGGCCGGATCGATGAAGCTCTGGCAGAAGACCATGCCGATGACGCCGCCCCGCCGGATCACCTCTCGGATCATGTCGTCGGTCAGATGGCGCTGGCCCTTGATCAGGGCCCGGGCGGAGCAATGGGTGGCGCAGATGGGTCCGTCCCAGATCTCCAACGACTCCCAGACCGCCTGGTCGGCCATGTGGGTGATGTCCAGGATGATCCCGGCCTCGCGCATGGCCCGGTAGAGAGCCGGGGCGGGAGCCTTGATCCCCCCCTCGGTGCCGGTGCCGTGGATATAGGTGTTGTCGCCGAAGTGAGCGGGTCCCACCACGCGCAGTCCGGCGTCCCACCAGAACTGGACGTCGTCGGGGTCGGCGATGGGGTCCGCGCTCTCCATGGACAGGACATGGTAGATGGGGGTGTCGGGCTTCGGATCCTTCCAAACCTCGACGGCCTCTTCCAGATCGGCCCAACCGTGCACCGGCTTGAGCTGGCCCCGGCGGGCCATGGCCTGGTAGTACGCCAAGTGTCCCCGTCCCATGCCGATGCATTGTTCCTGGGTCCGCAGTCCGTCCTTCATGCGCCCCGATCGAGTCTGGGTCCGCGACATGATGGTGCTGAGGATGACGCCGACGCCACCCTGGCGGAGTTCAGGGAAGGTGGTGGTGCAAGTGCCGCAAGTGTGACCGGGAGCGACTTGGGGCGGTTCCCGCCGTTCCTGTTCCCTGACCTGTTCCGCCGTCAGAGTCAGGTCCCGATTCCAGTAGAGCGCATCCCAGGCCAGGTCCAGGTGCAGGTCGACGATCAGTGGCTTGCTCATTCGCAGATGATAGCCGGGTCAACGTTTTGATAACAGGGGCCCGTGGTCAACCCGGATTTCTCTTCAGGGCGGTGCGGTGATCGGCCAAACGTATGCCTTCAGGGAGTTTTCGCGACCGAAAACGTATTAGGGACTACGTAGGAGGGAGACAATGCGCATGAGATGGGTTTGTGGTGCGGTCCTGTGATAGTATTAACGAGACTCGTTATTATTAATAGCTGGTGAAGCGATTCAGGAGTCGTGGCGCAGAGCAACTTCTCCGCGGTCGGCCAATCCG
>JAPOYZ010000458.1:682-12227 GCA_026706325.1 Candidatus Aminicenantota bacterium | reverse complement strand
GACAAAAAGGGAAGGACTCAGGTCCTGCTGAATATCGGAGCCCTTGACGGACTATTTCCCCGGTTGCGGCTGGAAGTGTGGCGCCCCGAGCCATCAGACCAGAAAGTCGGACAGGTGGAAATCGTCAAGGTGGATTCCAGTTCAGCCGTGGCGATGGTGCGCAAAATCGAAAAGAAGCTGCGCAAGCGCGGCGAGGGCCCGAACCCCGATGACCGGGTTATCTCCAGGAAACGTCCCTCCCTGCTGTACTGAACCTGTGTCGACAGCGACTTTCCCTTCCTTCCTGTCCTGGATGGGTGGCAGGGATCAGGAAACCTATCCGCAATGCTCCCTTTTCACCTTGTCCTGGCCTGGATTCTCCTGACCCTTCAGCCGGTTCCAGGGACAAACAAGCTGGAAATGGAGGGTCTCTCTTCATTACCCCAGTTCACGGATCAGACAACCGCCTCCGGAATCGACTTCCACCACGTATCCGGAGGACTCGATAAAAAGTATATCCTCGAAGCCAAGGGAGGAGGGGCGGGGTTTTTCGACTACGACAACGACGGCGACCTCGACCTGTACATGGTTAACGGCGCGACACTCGATACCTACCAGACGAAATCCGGGCCCGGGAACGTCCTTTACCGCAACGACGGCAAGGCCAGGTTCGCGAATGCCACCGCGGAAGCCGGAGTAGGGGATGCCGGCTGGGGTCACGGCTGTTCCGTAGGCGACATCGACAACGACGGATACCGGGATCTCTACGTTACCAACTACGGCGAAAACGTCCTTTACCATAACCAGGCGGACGGAAGCTTCAGCAACATCACCACGGCCGCAGGAGTTGGGGGCAATCTATACAGTTCCAGCGCCGCCTTCTTCGACTACGACAACGACGGCGACCTCGACCTGTACGTTGCCCACTACGTAGCCTTCGACATCGACAACATGCCGGACGAAGCTACCCGGAAAAAGCTCTGTGTCTTTCTTGGAGGGCCGGTCTACTGCGGTCCTGGAGGCATGCCGGGTACCCCGGACATCCTTTATCGGAACGAGGGGAACAACATCTTCGCAGACGTCACACTCGACTCGGGAATCGACCAAACGGGGGACTATTACGGCCTTGGCGTGATACCCCAAGACTACGATAGTGACGGCGATGTCGATCTCTTCGTCGCCAACGACACAACCCCCAACCTTCTCTTCCGAAACAACGGGCACGGGGGCTTCACCGACGAAGCCCTCCTCGCGGGCGTCGCGTACAACGCCGACGGGGACGAAGAGGCGGGAATGGGAGTGGACTTCGGAGATGTCGACAACGACGGGGACGCCGACCTGATCGTCACCAATTTCTTCGCCGAAACCAACACCCTCTATCGAAACAACGGGAACGGAGAGTTCACCGATTATACAGTCCTTGCCGGATTGGCTTCACCTACTCTCCATTTCGTCGGCTTCGGGACCCGGTTCTTCGACTATGACAACGACGGGGACCTGGACCTGTTCATCGCCAACGGGCATGTATATCCGCACGTTTCCCTCATTCCCGCAGGCGGTACGTATTTCCAGTCGAATCAACTTTTCAGGAACAGGGGGGATGGGAAGTACTTCGATGTCTCGGCGCAGTCGGGGCCGGGACTGGGCATAGAAAAGGCCAGCCGTGGAGCATGTGTCGGAGATTACGACAACGACGGAGACGGCGACGTATTGGTCGCCAACATGAACGACCTTCCGACCCTGCTGCGCAACGACGGGGGGAATCGCCTGAACTCCATCATCATCCAGGTTTTCGGCACACGTTCCAACCGGGATGGCGTGGGTACCCGCATTCGCCTGCAAACGGCCGGGGAGACGCAGTACCGGACCGTCAACGGGGCCTCCAGCTACCTTTCTTCCAGCGATATCCGGACTCATGTCGGTCTGGGAACCTGGATCCGGGCGGACCTCATCGAAATCAGCTGGCCCGACGGCAGCATCGACTCAATAGCCGACGTGCCTGCGAACCATCTTCTCGTGGTTTACCAGGGAAAGGGGCATTTTCGTTACGACCTCGGCGCAAATCCCCATTCTTCCCCACCGCAGTAACCCCTTTCCAGGGTCCACGGATGGATTGGTTCAATCCTCCCGGGGAAGAGAACTTGCGAGCTTCCTGAAGCGCTCGCGCAGGGCAGACGAGGGGTTCAGTGCCTCCCCCTTTCTCAGCGATTCCCTGGCTTCCATGTAGCGACCGGCATTGAGCTGTCCAAGTGCCAGGTAGTACCATCCCCGGGGGTCTTCAGGGGCCACGGAAACGGCTTTGCGGAGGTGGGTCAAGGCCATCCCGTGTTGGCTGCCCACGCTCAGAATGCCCCCGATTCCAATCAACGTCGGAACGTGTTCCGGGTGGGCGGTCAAAGCTCGGCGGTAATACTCCAACGCAGCTTCGGACTGCCCGTTTTCGGCGAGAACCCGGCCCACCTTGTTGAGCATTCCGGCATCTCCCGGAACCAGACGGGTTACTTTCTCGAATTTGTTCAACGCCTCGGCGAGATATCCGTGATGCGCAAAAAAACCTCCGAGGCGAAAGTGATGAACCGGCTCCTCGGGGGCGTTCATGATCGAGGCGCGAAGTTTGTTCATCTGTTTCACCACCTCCGGACTCCCGGCGCCGATCTGGCCCAGATGGCGATACTGGTTCATCGCCTTTTTCGAAAGCTCTTCCCGCTCCAGTTTTCTCGCCAACAGCGCGGTGCGATAAAGAGCTTCTGAAAAACCGATATCCAGCCGGGAGGCCCTCTCGAAGGCATCCAGGGCAGCCCGGTCCCTTCGGTCACCCTCCAGGGAACGACCCAGGAAGTAATAGAGAGTAGCGTCATCCGGAAACATCCGGAGGGCATGCTCGATCTGCTCGGCCGCTTTGCCGTATCTATCCGTTCCAAGGTAGACTTCGGCAAGCCGGCGGCGGATCTCCGGTTGAGACGGAGCCAGTTCGGAGGCGCGGGACAGGTTCCGTTCGGCTGCCTCGTACTGCCCAAGTTTGGTGTGGATCCCCCCCAGGTTGAGATAGGTCAGGACAGATCCAGGAGATAGTCGCGCAACCTTCTCCAGGGCTTCGATCGCCGGCGCATAACGCCCTTCCTCCGCGTAAGCGGTAGCCAATAGATGGAGAAGCTCGGTGGAAGTCGAATCCGTCTTCAGCCCAGCCCTGCAGGCAGCGATGGTCCGGGAGAAATCGCCGTTTGCCAGATGCGATCTGGCTTTGCCCGCGTAATCTGCAGCAGTCGGATCTGTGGGGGTGCGAAAACGGGACCTTTCCCCAAGCTCCCCGAACCCGGGAGCGGACATCGCGAGCAGGAAAGCGGCAGCCTTCACGGTTGCATGACGCAGGATCACCTGTCCCCCTGTTTTCGAACCATCTCTTTGCAAGCCGGATTCAGACACCCACAACCCATACCTGATTCCACACCTTCCGCGTAAAACCTCCACTGAGGTATTGCCGTGTCCCGATCGCTCCTGTCTCCCCGAGGGGTGGAACCAAATCCCTGAAGAAGACTGTTCCAATCCCGGAAAGAGCCAAGGTCATTTCCGTTCTCTCGCCGGCGTTTCCGAAAACGCATGGACTTCGCGGATGGAACAGTGACCGCCATGGATGCCGTGAAGGCACTGGCAACGGCGAGCCTGCTACTTGCCCGGCGGTGGCCCTGTATTCGCAGTCATCGGGCATGGTTTATATTCCTTGATCCTCCCTTCTTCGAGCCGATTCCTTTTCGAGACTCCAAGGATGAGAAAGAAAAAAAAGTTCCGGGAAAAACAACCCGAACCCTCCCGCAGGGGACGGACAACGTGGTGGTGGGCAACCGGGTTACTCCTGGTTGCTGCACTGTGCGGTTACGGAGGGATTCACTGGACCCAACAGCAGGCCGACAAGGCCGCCCGGACGGCCAACGATCAGGGAGAGGCATTGCGTGCCAAGGGCGAGCTGGAGGAAGCGGTCCGGTTGTTTCAGAAGGCCCTCGAGGAAAGACCCGATTTTGCCAAGGCCTGGAGCAATCTCGGGGTTGTCTACACCATGCAGGAAAAGTTTCCCGAAGCTCTGGATTGTTTCGACAAGGCCTTGGACGTGGAGCCCGGTCTTTTCGAAGCCCGCATCGGGTTGGCAATAACACACGAAAAGCTGGGCAATTTTCCGGAAGCTGAAACCCAGTACAAGCGAGCACTCAAACTGCGGCCGGATTTCGCCGAGGTGGCGTACAACCTCGGGTGGCTGTACCAGCAGGAAGGTCTTCTCGATGAGGCTGCCACCTACTACCGGCGAGTCCTGCAACTGAAGCCGGAATTCATCCAGGCAATGGCAAACCTCGGATACGTCTACCACCAGCAGGAGCAATTGCACGAGGCGATCGAGGTGTATGAGAATGCCATCGTGATATCCCCCAGGGAGGGCCCGGTCTTCCAGCGCCTCGGCTGGAGTTACATGGCTCTCGGGGATCATCCCAAGGCCAGGGAGGCGTACGAGCAGGCCATGTCCCTGGGAATCGCAAACGCCAGGGATTTTCGCGACCTGGGATCGATCAGCGAACAGGAGGGGAATCTCGAATCCGCCCGCATGTACTATCAGCGGGCAATCGAGATGGATCGAAAATACGGAGATTCCTACTACCGGCTCGCCGCCCTTCTCGAGAAGCTTGAAGAAGATGATGACGCTTCGGCGTTGTATCAGGAAGCCATAGCCCTTGATCCCGATCACGCTTCTGCCCACTACAATCTGGCGCGCCTCTACATCAGACAAAGCCGGGAGGAAGGACACCGGTTGATGCAGGCTTTCCAGGACATTAAGAGTTATGAAAAGAACCTGAAAGCCCGGAAGCGTGCCGTATCCCGGAACCCGAGGGACCCGCAGGCTGCCTACGAATTGGGAATGGTTTATTTCGAACGCGGGCGGTTCACAAAGGCAAGGGAGGTCTTCGAAAAGGTCGTGAAACTCGATCCGGGATTTGCCGCGGCACGCGAGAAACTGGAACAGATCAAGCAGGTCAACTGAGCAGCCGGTCCATGCGGTTCTGTTTTCAGACCTGCAATCGGTGACCGACCCGCGATCGAACATTCCGGCCGGCCCCCTCGCCCGGCCCGGTTCCCCGTGCCGGTGCCCAATGGCGAAACACGGTGGACTGCCCGCCTGCGGTTCCGCCTCCAAGGTACACACCCATAAAGCGCGGAGGCCGTCACTAACCGCACAAGCGAGCGGAGGTCCGCCTCAATGACCACCACACTGTTGTTCGACGACCAGAGACTCAACCGGCTTGACAACGTCGTGCGCAAGCTCGGCCGCCCGGAGCGGATCTCCGATGCGATCTATCGAGACCCCCACGGGAATCCCGCTTTCGGCTACCCTTCGGTGTTTAGCCACGAAGAAACCGGCACCTGGCGGATGTCCTACCAGATACACGTCGGACAAGGTCGGGGGATCCCGCATGCACAGGTCCTGGCGGAAAGCAGGGACGGACTCGAGTGGAAGCTGAAGGACACCACGGGCGAGATCGACCTTGCCGACCGGCGCTATCCGCACCAGATCGCCACCCTCGAGGAGCATACGGAGTGGGCCTCCTGTTTCGTCGATGAACGCGCGGGTCCGGAGGAACGCCTCAAGGCGTTCAAGATCTCCTTTCCCGATGGCATCGCCGGCGGTGGACGCGCCGTGCTTCTCGCGTCGCCGGACGGCATCCGCTGGACTCCCAGGGAGCGTGGAGCCTGGCTCGAAAGGGCGGCGGATCCGGGGGTCTTCGCTTTCTGGAACGAGGTGCGCAGGAGCTACGTCGTTCTCACTCGCCCGGAGGTACTGGATCGGCGCATCGCGGCGGTGGAAACCACCGACTGGCAGAACTACACGGACCCGGAGCTCGTCATCCAACCCGACGCCCTCGACGCCCCCCTGACCGAGCCGTACGGCATGCCGGTGTTTCCCTACGAAGGCTACTACATCGCCTTCCTGTGGCTTTTTCACACCGTACCCTGGGACCCGAACATCAGGCGCTTCCAGGGAGGCCACGTCGACTGCCAGCTCGCCTACAGCCTGAACGGGTGGCACTGGAATCGCGGCCTGCGCGATCCTTTCATACCCAACGGCGGTCCCGGGGAGCCGGATTCGGGCTGCGGCTCATTGACCGTCATGGCGGACGGTTCTCTGCTGATCTACGCTTCGGCCTGCACCCACGAGCACGGCGTCCCCCCTGCCGGCTCCGGCTCGATTGTGGTCTACCGGCTGCGGCGCGACGGGTTCTGTTTCCTGGAGAGCGGTGGCGGTCCGGGGCTGGTCGGAATCCGTCCGGTCTACTGGAACGGCGGCGAAGTCGATCTCAACGTCGCCAGCCAGGGAGGCCGGGTGCGCGCGCAGGTCACCGACCAGATGGGAACACCCATGGAGGGGTACGGCTTCGATGTCTGCCAGCCCTTCTCCGGCGACGATGCCGCCTGGACACCGCACTGGAAGGACGGCAGAAAAATGGCCGCCCTGTGCAATTGCTTCCTGCGCCTGGAGATCGAGCTCGACAGCGCCCGCCTGTACGCAATCCGTGGGGACTACGTGAAAGCCATGCCGCGAGACATTGCCCGTCACCGGGAGTACGGCGACCTTCCCGAACCCGGAATCGGCTGGTAGCCGGTTCACCAAGAAGCCTCCGCAGGCTCGAGCGACTGTCCTCCCTACGCCCCGGCCTTTCCTCCCCGAAGAGCTGTCCAAACTCTGTCGAAGGAGCACCGACACGCATGTACAACACCATATGGGCATATCTTTGGGATCTCCGCGACGACGGAATCCCCGAATCGGTCCGCTATCTGCGCAACGAGATCGGCCTCGACGCTATCAGCGTCGCCACCGCTTACCACACCTTCCAGCAGGTGCGTCCGCACCGGCAGGGGCGGAAGCTGCTCACGGGCGACGCCGCCGCCGTCTACTTCCGTCCCGACGGCCGC
The DNA here is from genome assembly GCA_026706325.1 of Candidatus Aminicenantota bacterium. Taxonomy (GTDB): domain Bacteria; phylum Acidobacteriota; class UBA6911; order RPQK01; family JAJDTT01; genus JAJDTT01. The sequence goes on along the minus strand of JAPOYZ010000458.1, from coordinate 5,297 downwards.
TTCTACAGCGATACCGTCATACAGCCCCACGTCGCCCCGCTTGCCCGCGACTCAAACCCGCTGGAGGAGCTGGCCGAAGCCTGTTCCGGACAGGGCATGGACCTCGTCAGCTGGACGGTATGCCTGCACACCAGCCGCCTCGGGCAGACCTATCCCCGGTACGCCCAGCAGACCGCTTACGGCGACAACCTCGGCTGGATCCTGTGCCCCGGCGAGGATGAGGTGCGCGCCTATGTCACCGCCCTCTGCACCGATCTCGCAGCGAACTACGGAGTCCGGCGAGTCGAGCTCGAGACCTGCAACTACGGCGGGTACGGACATTCCCATTACCATACAAAGGACGGCGTTCCCCTCGGAACGGTCGGCAACTACCTCTACAGCCTCTGCTTCTCTGCCGGCTGCATGGCCAGGGCGGAACAGCGGGGTATTGACGCCGAGGGGCTGAGATCCTGGGTCATCGGGCAGCTGGACCGGGTTTTCGCCTCCGGGCGGCCCCTGGAAGGGGAGATCCCCTCTTTCGTGGAATCGCACCCCGAGCTCGCTGCCTTTCAGGAGATGCGGGAAGACCTGGTGACCTCGCTGATCGGCCGGATCAAGGCGGAAAGCGGCGCCCCGGAGGTCTCCTTCCTGTTGATGGGGGACCGCTGGCTGGCGGGAATCAGGCCGGAAAAGATCGCCGCCGAATGCGACCTCCTTGGAGCCCTGGTTTATACCGACAACCCGGCCGTCGTCGAAGAAAGGGTCACCGCGGCCCTCGAACAGTCGCGAATCGAGCCGCGGCGGTTGTTGGTCGGACTGCAGGCCTACTACCCTTGCGCCCCCGACGCGGAAACTCTCGCAGCCGTCTTCGCGCGGGCCCGGGCATGCGGGGGCGAACAGTTCTCCTTCTACAACTACGGCATCATGCCCCGCCCCAACCTCGACTGGATCCGGCGCTGCGTGAGCAGCTGATGCCGGAAGCGCCGTTCCGTCAAGCAGTCGGGAGACGCGGCCTGGTCCCGGAAGGGCAGGTCAGGCGGACAATTCCCGGAGCGCGCCCAACGCACCGTCGTAGTCGGGCTCGTCCGTAACCTCGGGAACGACCTGGGAGTAGACGATCCTGCCATCCGCATCGAGCACGAAGACGGCGCGAGTCAGGATTTTCAGCTCTTCGATGGTCAATCCCCAGTCCTCCCCGAAGCGGCGGTCCTGGTAATCGCTGCCGGTGCGCATGTTCGCGATCCCCTCGCTGCCGCAGAAGCGGGCCATGGCGAACGGCAGGTCGCAGCTTACCGTCAGGGCGTTTACCCCGTCCCCGAGGGAGGCGAGCTCTTCGTTGAACCGCCTGGTCTGCACGGCGCAGACCGGGGTGTCGAGGGAAGGCACCACGCTGACGATGGACGGCTTTCCCTTGAGATCCTCCAGGGTAATGGTCTGCATGCCGTCCTCGAAGTAGTGCAGAACGAAGCCGGGGGCCTGCTGGCCGGCGCTCAATCCCTCTCCTGCCAGGGTCAGCGGTCCCCCCGCGAAGGTTACGACTCCAGTGCGCGACATGGTTTTTCTCCTTGATTTCCATTTCCGGGTGCGGACCGGGAAACATAGAGACCGGATTCCTGCCCGCAACTCTCGACGGATGGCGGGAAACCGCCGCAGCATCGGCTGGTCCGGTTTCCCCCGGTCGCTGCTTTTTTCCGTTCCCTTGTCATCGTTTTGGTTTTGACGAAGTTTGGAACCTCGAGAACATCGGCGGTCCGAAGAGCGGCCCCTCGGAACAGGATGGGCCCCGGCCATCGATCGATCCCGTTTGCCATGGTCAGGAAGCGGTGCCGGCCCTGTCCGGCCCCGCGCACATCAACCTAAAAGGAGCGATTCGTGAAGAAAGCAATTGCTGTATCCGTCCTGGTCTGCCTGATGAGTGGACCGGAGCCTGGGTCCGCCGGACAGGTCACACCCTACGGCTTCGTCCGCTTCGACGCCGTCTTCGACGACTCGAGGCTGTCCCACCACCAGTACCCCAACTGGGTGAAATCGGAGCCGCCAGGCGCGGAAAACAACAGCAACCTGACCATCTACCCCCGCCTGACCCGGGTCGGGGCCAGATTTGCGCCTGCCGAAGTGGGCGAGGGCAGCGAGATCAGCGGAGTCATCGAGGCCGATTTCCAGAACGGCGGCAGCGAGTCGCGCCAGATTCTGCGCCTGCGCAAGGCGTATTTCAACCTGAAGAAAGGGGATTGGCACTTCCTGGCCGGCCAGACCTGGGACCTGATCTCCCCCCTGTTCCCGGCGGCCAACAACGACGGCATGATGTGGAACACCGGCAACCTGGGCGACCGCCATCCCCAGGCGCGCCTGACCTACAAGCCCGGGACCGGTTTCTCCGCGGCAGTCGCCCTCGGTCAGACAGGGGCGGTGGACAAGCAGGACCTGGACAAAAACGGGATTCTCGACGGCTGGGAGGCGGCGGTGCCGTTCCTGCAGACCAGGGTCGGAATTGAGCATGGCAAGTTCAAGGCCGGAGCCTGGGCCCACAGAGGGTCGGAGAAGACAGCCACCCCGGTGGCCGGCAATTCCTCCGACTTCACCTCGTCGGTGGCAGGCGTCGACTTCTCGGTATCGGCGGCCGACAGGCTGACCGTGGAGGGAGAGGGCTGGACCGGCAGCAATCTCTCCGACATCCGCGGCGGCATCGGTCAGGGAGTCAACACGCAGACCGGCGAGGAGATCCCCTCCTCCGGAGGCTGGGTCCATGTCCTGGTCAAGCCGGGCCAGGGTTGGAAACTGTACGTGGGAGCGATGACGGACACCCCCGACGAGGAGGCGGTGCCGGAAGGGGGGCGCACCAGGAATCAGGCAGTCTACGTGGTGAACCGCTACCGGCCCTGGAAGAGCTTCCAGGCCGCGGTCGAGTACCTGCACTGGACAACCGAGTACAAAGGCCTGGACGACGGGACGGCCAACAGGGTGGATCTTCACTTCACCTGGAATTTCTGAATCCCTCGGCGCCGGCAGGCCACCTGGAACAGCAGTCTCTTCAGATGGTCATGTGCCTGAGGGTGCTTCCGGGCGGTTCGCGACCTGGACCGGGCCGTTTCCGTTGATGAAAGGTCCAACCTTCCTCATGGCGTGATCCGTCAGGCCGGGACCCGCTCCATGGCCTCGGGAAAGGAGGGACGGCACATGACACACCCAGGCACACCCCGGTTGCCGCGCCTGCCGGTTGCATTCGCGGCAGCCTGTCTCTGCCTCCTCTGCGCCTGGAGTTCCCAGGCACAGCAGGGCCACCTCGTTGCGGGAAACCGGATCGTCGTCGACCGCAGCTCCCACTGGGGTGCCTGGGAGGTTGCCGGCGGGACTGTCGAGATCTCCCCCTCCGGGTCCGTCGGGCCGCGGTTCATTCGCAAGAACGTCAATGCCGCCCTCGAAGCGGCGGAATTCGCGACCGAGGACAACCAGGGCGGAGCGACGGCCGGCTCCAACCCCGGAAATGCGCGCTTCCTCATCGACGGTGACATGGACACCGCCTGGAGCCCCGATCTCGACAGCGGCCGGGAAAACTGGTGGGTCGAGGTCAACCTGGGGCGCATCGTCGTCGTCGACCGGATCGTTCTTCGCTTCGCCGAGGAGGGAGACGGCGACCCGTTCAACCAGTTCAAGGTCCTGCTCTGGCACACTCCTCCCCCGGTGTCGGCTCCCGATTTCTACCTCGACGGCACCAGCGTTCCCAACTACTGGGAAATCGGCAGGACCGACCGCCCCAACAAGGATCGGCGGGTCTTCGAATACTTCCCGGCACCGAGGTCCCAGTCCGGCGGAGTGGGCCACCGCACCATCGTTACCAGGGGCGGCTTCGCCGGCGACGCCCTCGAGAAGATCCGTGTGGTCGTCACCGACAGCGACCTCGACCGCGCCGAAGAGGTGTCGGCCGAAGCCTACGAGCTGCTGCCCGCCGGCAGCAAAGGAGCGGTCGAGTATTTCCGGAGCGAACCCTCCGGCAGGGAAACAGCGGTAACCGAGGAGGAATTCGGGGACCTTGCACCGGAGAGACGGGGACGGATCCGGTACTACCGGAGGGAGCTGCCCCGCCTGGCCGAGGTCGAGGCCTGGACGGTTGGCGACAATCTCCTGTTCGGCCTCGCCCGGCGCGGCGGACTCGCGACCGTGGAGATCGACTCCCCGACCCCGAAGAACCTCGGCAACACCATTTCCGACGGCATGTACTCGACCGGGCACAACGGCACCATTTTCGGCGGTCTGGTCTACCACATACTCGTGGACCTTGGGGCCCACTACTGGATCGATACCGTGCAGTTCCTCAACGACGGCGAAGGGGGCATCGACGAGCTTTCCGTCGAGGTCTCCGACGGGTCGCGCACCCCGGACGGCGGTCTCGCCTGGACGCGGGTGGCCGGAAACAGCGTCGCCGGCGCCCTGCAGGAGATTCCCACCGCCGACAACAGGGCGAAGTATTTCCAGTTCTCGATGGAGCCCGTCGCCGCCCGCTACATCAGGGCTCCCTTCGGAAATTTCGGACGCTTCATGAACCGGAAGCTGTGGTGGGGCATCCTCGAAATGCTGGTATACGGGGAGGGGTTCGTGGCCGGCGTCGAGCTGACCTCCGACCTGATACTTCTCGACA
>JAPOYZ010000458.1:0-672 GCA_026706325.1 Candidatus Aminicenantota bacterium | reverse complement strand
GGGACGTCTCGGCGGCCGCGAGCGCCTTCTGGCGCTGGAATGGGGGGCCGATGCCCCTCCGGGAACCAGCGTGCAGCTGCGAACCCGGTCGGGCGACACCCTGGACGAGACCAACGTCTATTACGACTCGGGGGGCAACGTCATCTCCGGGAGCCGCTACGACCGGCTGCCCAAGTCGAAGCGGGGAGATATCGAAACCCGGTTCGAGCCGTCAGGGGACTGGAGCCCGTGGAGCGTTCCGTACGTGCGGAAGGGAGCTGAAATCACTTCCCCCAGCCCCCGTCAGTACATGCAGATCAGGGCGTCGGTCCTGTCCGGGAACCCGCGTGAGGCCGCCCGCCTGCACTCCATCCGGGTGAATCTCTCCGACCCGGTCGCCGACCGGCTGATCGGGGAAGTCTCACCGACCCTGATCGAGCAGCTGGGCAGGCCCGGAGAACTCTCCTTCTTCCTGCGTCCCTTCTTCGGCTCATCCCGGCAGGTGTTCGACGAGATCAGGATAGAGGCGAGTGGGGACGCAAGCCTCGAGCTCGTCGAGGCGCGCGCCGGAAGCGACGGGGACTTCGGGCTCGGTGGGGAAACGGTATTCGAACTGCCGGATCTGGAGGTGATCGATTCTCCTCCCGGAAGCCTGCGGTTTCGCTTTCCCGAACCTTTGAACCGACGCGTCGA
>JAPOYZ010000598.1 GCA_026706325.1 Candidatus Aminicenantota bacterium | reverse complement strand
GACGTCGATGATGTGGAGCCCGTTTTTGCCCATCTCCCCGTTGCCGAAGTCCCAGAACCAGTGCCAGTTGTAATGCACCAGGTTCCGGTGGAAGGCCTGATCCGGCGCCGGTCCCAGCCAGAGGTTCCAATCCAGCCAGGAGGGAGGCGGCTCAGGAGGCTTGAAGCCCAACGGGTCCCTGGGCCGGGGGAATTCGCAACGCGCCCAGTAGACGTGGCCGATGAGCCCGTCCCGGACCAGTTGGGCCACCTTGCGGAAGGACCCGCTGGAGCGCCGGTTGGTTCCGCCCTGGACGATACGGTCGTACTTGCGGGCGGCCTCCACCAGCTTGCGGCCTTCCCAGACGTTGTGGGCGATGGGCTTTTCCACGTAGACGTGCTTGCCGGCCTGGCACGCCCAGATTCCGGCCAGGGCGTGCCAGTGGTTGCAGGTGGCGATGGTGACGGCGTCGATGGACGCGTCGTCCATGATCCGTCTCAGGTCCTTCTCGATCCGGGGCCTCTTGCCGCTGATTCTCTGAGCCTGTTCCGCCTTCTCCAGGGCCCGCCGTTCGTCCACGTCGCAGACCACGGCCAGATCCACGCCCTCGTTTCCCAGGATCTCTTCCACCAGGCGCCGGCCGCGGCCGCCGGCCGCGGCCGCCGGCCCCGATCAACGCCACCCGGATGCGGTTGTTGGCGCCGGCCCAGGCCTTGGCGGTTCCGATCAGGGAGGCTCCCGCCCAGGTGGAGGATTTGAGGAATTGACGGCGTTTGACTTCGGTCATGATCATTCTCCCGTTGGATCCCGCCCTGAAGAGGGCACCCACAAGGGGTGCCCCTACGATTTCCATTCTCCCGGCGGATGCTGTTCCGACGAGGGCACCCGCGAGGGGTGCCGCTACGGTCCTTTTCCCCAGCGGGTTTAGCTCAGACTCGCTGGCTGACGCCGGTCTCCGCTGCCTCGTAGGCGCTGAAGACGACTCTCAGGACGTGGAGAGAATCCTCTCCCGTGAGCGGCGGATTCCCCTTGCCGCGTCCCAGGTCCACCAGGGATTGGACCAGGGGGTAGTAGCTGCTTGGCTCGGTCTCGAAGTCGTGAACCTGGATTTTCCGAGGGGCGTCCGGGTGGGTCGAGTACCAATGCATGGGACCCTTCAGGAGGTTCATCTGGAGCCAACCCTTGGCGCCCCAGAGCTTGACACCCAGGTGATAACCCCGGTCCAGGTAGTAGCCGCCATGGTAGGTCCCCACCATCCCCCCCTTGAACCGGAGGGCCAGGGCCACCGAATCCTCGATCTCCACCGGTTGGCCCCCCACGTTCCGGGTGACGGCCGAGACCTGCTCGATGCGGTCGCCGGTTAGATATTGCACCAGGTCCAGATAGTGGATCCCCAGCCAGATGAGCTGGCCTCCTCCGGCTTTGTCCTTGAACGCCAACCAGGACTCCTGGTATCGGGGCCGGGTCAGGCGGGTCTGGTCGGCGACGAAGACCAGGTGGGCGCCGAAGGGTTCGCCCAGGAATCCGGACTGGATCAGTTCCCGGGCCTTGAGAACCGCCGGGTGAAGCCTCGACCCCAGTGCCAGCATCAGGTTCAGCTTCTTGGAATCGGCGAGCCGGACCAGAGGCTCGAAGTCCTCGGCCCGGACGCAGGCCGGTTTTTCGGCCAGGACGTGAGCGCCCGCCTCCAGGGACTCTCGGATCGGCGGGGGCGCCAAGTGGGCCGCCAGACTGACGAGGACCGCCCGAGGCTTCGCCTCCCGCAGCATCTTGCCATGGTCCCGGAACGTCGTCAGTTTGTCGCCCAGGACTTCAGCGGCTCGGTCGAAGGTGGCGCCGCTCTGGTCTGACAGGGCGACGGAGGCGACTCCGTCGGCCTTGGCCAGTGCGTCCAGATAGACGCCCAGGTGAGGCCCTCGCTCCTGGGTGATGACGCCCACCGGGATACCCTCTCCGGCGGCCCCGATCCGGGTTGCAGCGGAGAAGGCCAGGGAAGAAACCAGGGTTCCACCAGCAGTTTTCTTGAGGAATGTTCTTCGTTTCATGGTGTAGGCTGTTACGATCGTTGCGGCTCAGTCTAGCATGAGCATGGCGGGAATGGGCCCCGTCACCGCAGGTCCGACATCAACCAGACGTCTCCCGGTTTGTTCTCCAGGATCCACTCGTCCCGTCCCCCATCCTTCACTACCCAGAGATTCCGGGACCCGTCGCCTTCGACCCAACTGAACGCCGTCACCAGCGGAGAACTCCGGCCTGCCCCGTAGGGAGCGAAGACGCCAAGGAAGGTGGCGTCGGCGGACCTGCGGCGCCGGATGCATGTGGAAAGGGTTTCGGACGCCGGGTTGGACGGAGCCAAGCCCAGGAACATCTGGCCGGACGGGTCGATCAGAAACAGATCCAGCAGTCCGCCCTGATGCCGCCAGCAAAGCCGACGGTTGTCCGATTCTGGGACTTGGTACTCAAGGCGCACGTGGGCGTAACCACCGTCGCCGGTCAAAGGCGGGGCCGGAGTCAAGTCCACTGGCTCCCCGATCCGTGTCCCGCGCACCTGACAGGCCCAGTCCAGGTTTCGAACCGTGGGGCACGACACCTGGAGCAGGTCCACGAAGTATTGGTCCCGCCAAAGGAGGATTCGCCGCATCTCGACTCCGGCGTAGACCCCCTCGTCCCACGAGACGGAGGCGTCGCACACCGAATACCGGTCGTCGGTGTAGTAGTAGTTGATCTTTCCCTCGGCCAGCGGCTGGGACATGCCGTCCACCAGCCCCGTGGCGTGGCTGGCCGTCTGCTGATACCAGGTGTCATTGAGTTCGATGCCGTATCCGGGGGTTCCCAGGTCGGGCAACCAGGGAGACCCATGGGCGAAGAGCTGGATCCTGAGCTGGTCGTGGTGTCCGTGAACCCCTCCGTCCGGACCCGCCTTGAAAATCAGATGACTTCCGTTCTTGCGGTCCCCGCCGCGGAGCACGGCGAACCCCAGATCCTCCATGTGCAGGCTTTTCCATTCCGGTTCCCTTCCGGATGGGATCTCCCGGGCGCCGTCCAGAAGCGCCTCGAAGCACGTCCGGGGGCGGTCCTCATAGTTCTGCTGCAGGACCCAGGCGAAAACCGGGTCCCGCAACCAGCCGTAGGCGGTTTCGTAGAAGCCGTCCGCTTCCGGGATCCCGTGGCCGACCCGTTGCTGCAGGCCGATGAAGTACCAGCAGTCGTTCACGGCCGGGAGCTTCAGGTCCGGGAAGGAGATGAGGATCGGCGCCAGGAACATCCGCTTGAGGATTCCGCCGTCGTCGAAGGAGCGGCCCGAAGCACGCAGGACCCGGAGAGTCCAGACCACGGCGTCCAGCATGTAGTAGTGGTAGCTGAGGGAGCCCTCCCACCAGATCCCGTCCTGGGAGACTCCCTGGGTCAATTGAGGCTCCAGGCCCAGGTCGCCGCCCAGCGCCACCTCGAGCAGGTCCTCGTCCTCCAGCACCAGCGCCAGAGTGGCCAGCGCCGCGTTGTTCCAATTCGTGGCGTTGTGGATCTCGGGCCATCGAACTCGCTGGATGTGCTCGGCGCCCGGCCGAAACATCTGTTGGGCCAATTGGCCGGCCGCCCCTTCCGGAAGCGTCTCCTCCAGGAGGGCAAAGGTCCAACACATGCGAATCAGCCAGACCGACTCGTCCAGTCCCGACCAGGCGACGATCCCGGGGTGGTTGGGGTGATCCAGGGGAGGAGGCTCCATGTGCCGGTAGCGTTCGGCGTAGGTGAACAGGATCCTGCTGGACAGGTCTCGGTCCGCCCGGGCCTGTTCGCCTTGTCCGCCGGTGAGATGGCTCCGGAAGGCGAGCTTCAGGGCGGCGTCGCTGAGCATGTCGTTCACCGACCACCGCCAGGCGCTGTCGTACGGCTCGCCGCTGTAGACGGTGCCGCACACGGGACAGAGGTGACGGTGCGGCTCCCGTGGGTCGTAAACGAATTGGACGGCGTGCTCGGGACAGAAGAAGTCGTGGTAGTAGCCGGCCTGGTGCGTGGGGACCTGGGGCAGGAACCGGTGGTAGTCGGCGAGTCGTTGGTCCAGCGCCTCCCGGGCGGCGGAGAAGGAGGGGTCCGAGGCGCGCCGGCGCAGGTCCCGGCTCCATTCCGGTGTCAGAAGAGTCATCTTCGATAGGCCTCCAGTGTGATCTCGGCGATACGGTCCCAATCGTACCGTCGGATGCTGGTCAGAGCGGTCCGGTACGCCTCTTCCAGGTCCCAGCCGCGGATTTCCCGCATGGCTTCCAGGAGCGCGCCGGGCCGGTTCGGGTCGTAGAGCAGACCGCCTCCCGGAAGGATGACCTCCGGCAGGCAGCCCATGTTCGGCGCGATCACGGGGCGGGACTCGGAGAGGGCCAGGGTGACGGTCCCCGACGACATGGTGGCCAGAAACGGCAGCACGACGGCGTTGGTGGCGCGCAGGACCCGAATCATGTCCGGCGTGGGTACCCGCGGCTCGATGATCTTGTCGATGATCCGCGGGTGCCCGGCGGCCAGCTTTCGAATCTTGTCCAGGTAGGGCTTGTAGCGTCCGCCGCCGGCCAGCAGGAGCCAGGAGTCCTCTCCGGGCAGCCTGCGGAAGTTCTCGATCAGGGTCTCCAGACCCTTGTAGGGCAGGACTCCCCCGATGAAGCCATACGCGAAATCTCCTGCCGGAATGCCCAAATCCCGGCGGGCCTCGCTCTGGGTGGCGATGTCCGGGTAGACCCCGATGAAATGACCGTGGGGCGCCAGGAAGATGTCGTGGGACCGGCCGAAGGTTTCCTTGACGCCGGCCGCGGACGCCGCGCAATGGGCGATGATGGCGGTGCAGAGCCGGCACATGTGGAGCCGGAACTCGTGATCGATGTATTGGTGGGTCCGGTTGTGCGGGTAGATGTTATGGGCGGTCCAGACCACCTTGTAACCCAGTTCCCGGGCCAGCTCCAGGGAGGCGGCCAGCTCCTCCATCTGCCGTTGCATGATTCGCGCGTCGTCGTTGTAGTAGTCGTGGTGGGGCCAGTGGAGGTGCAGAACCTGGACTCTGCCCTCGTTCCGCCGGAGGTACTCGGGACTGTAGTCCGTCTCGAAGTCCATTTCCACGCCCCGCCGCTCCAGGGCTTCCGCCAGGAGCGCCCCGTAGGGGTTGTTTCCCTCGTGGTTGGCGGGGAGGCGTTTCTGCTGGTGGTAGTAGAAGGCGACGCGCAAGATGAACCCGGAAGTCCGATCCGGCCGGCAAAAAGATGGCTCAGCGCGGGTCGGGCTCGATGAAGAAGACGTATTCGTTGGTGTCCCGTCCGTCGTAGATGATGCTGTATTCCACCATCAATTTGAGCGGCTCCTCGTCGTTGTACCGGTTGATGATGCAATTGTGGCTGTAGCCGTCGGGGTGCCGGGTATCTCCGCTGACGATGATTCCGCCGCCCCAGTCGATGCCGTCGTCGGACTGGTAGAGGACGAAACGGCGGCTGCCTTCCCCCTCCTGGCCCGACCGTCCGTGCAGGTAGTACTTGCCCGCCAGGTAGGCCAGCTCCGGATCGCGGATCATCTTGTCCACGTAGGTCTTCCGCTGCTCGCCCCAGGTATGCCCCTGATCCTGGCTGATGCAGTAATAGAAGTGGTGCTCGTCCTTTTCCGTGTAGGCGCCGGCCAACAGGCGCCCGTCCGCCATAACGACCATGGTCCCGTACCACTTGTCGTCGTCGAGCGGCAGCGTGCTCCTCCGGGTCCAGCTCAGTCCGTCGTCGCTGCTCGAGTAGAGGACGTGGGGACCGCCGTCTTTGCTGTCATACAGGACGTAGTTGGTTTCGCCGGACACCGCCACGGCACAGGGATACCCGACGAAGTCGCCATCGATGGGCTGGTAGTCGCTCCAGGTGGCGCCGTGATCCAGGCTCCTCATGAATCCGCTGTCCCTTTTGCCCTCGCCGAACCTGAAATGGGTCAGGAACAGGACTGCGGTTCCCTTTTCGGTGACCAGACCCTCCTCGACCCAGACGGATCGCTTCCGCTCCGGGTCGTACAGGTCATAGGAGTATTGGAACTTGTTGTACCTCTTCCAGGTCCGGCCGCCGTCGGAGCTCTCGGCGTATTCGGTCCAACCGTCCACGTTGTGGCCGGTGGTGTTGGTATGGAAGGCCACGATCCGGCCGTCGGCATACTCCATGCAGACGGGCCCGCCGTGGGTGCAGCGTCCGGGAGCGTCGTTCTCGAGATCGGCAATGATGTCCCCGAAGATGTCATCGCCAAGCTCCGTGGACGGATCGTAGTCGTAGATCCGCGCGCCGTCGATCCGGCCTGGATCGACAGCCTCTTCCGGGGATGCGTCCTGGACCACGTCGCCGGTTCCGCAACCGAAGACGATCATGACTGCGATCACGGAGACTGTTGCTCTGATGATCGTCCTGCTCTCCGTCCTCTCGAGCATCCGCATCGGTTCGCGAGATACTACCACTTCGGAAGGTAAGTGAGGAGTCGTTTCTCGCCGCTCATCTTCCGTGTAGACTTGGCCCGCAACGTCAAGTCGAGGCCGGAAAACCATGATGCATCGGCGTGATTTCTTGAGGCCGCTGGGAGCGGGAGCAGTCGTTGCGGCGGGAAAGCTCCGGCGCCTGTTCCCGGGAACGCTGCCGGCCGGATCGGGCCAACCGTTTTTCGAGAAGACGACCGTCTTCTACCCGGGCAAGGGTTTTGGAGTTCGGCTTCCCGGACTGTTGGCGACGAGCCGCGGGTTCGTGGTCGCCGTCTGCCAGAGGCGGTGGGACAACATGACCGACTTCGGCCACGACACCGACGTCCTGGTGCAGCGGAGCGCGGACGGGGGGCGGACCTGGGGAAAGCAGCGGGTTCTCTTCCGGGAGCCGGGGACCTTCTGCCTCCTTGGTCCACTGATCGAGGACCGGACCAGCGGGACGGTCTTCTCCGCCTTCTGGAAGCTTCCGGTGACGGCTCCTCACGACTTGAGGTATTTCCCCACCTACGCCAGGACCGACGGGCGATTCTGGCTGGCCAAGAGCACCGACCAGGGCCGCACCTGGTCCAAGCCCACCCCCCACAAGGCTCGGACCAGCCCTGACGGTTGGGACGGTTGGACCAACAACTCGGTCCACGGCATCCAATTGAGCCGGGGACCCCGGAAGGGAAGGCTGGTGATTCCCGGATTCCTCTACAAGGAGGGAGAAGAGGGACAGATTCCCGGCGTCCGGGGAGGCGTCCTCTACAGCGACGGCCACGGGTCGAGCTGGCAGGTGGGCGGTGTCCTGCCGGTGGGTTCGGACGAGGTCACCGTGGTGGAGACGGCGGACGGGGGCGTTTACGCCAATTTCCGCAAGAACCGGCCCTTTCACAATGAATGGCGGTGGCACGCCTGGAGCCGGGACGGAGGCGAGAGTTTCGAGCCTCAGGAGACGCAGCCCAACGATCTCACGACTGTCATCTGTCACGCCGGGTTGACCCGCTACCCCACCGGGAAGAACGGGGGGAAGGACATCTTCCTCTTCTCCAATCCGGCCGGTCCCGACCCCTCCAATCCGACCAAAGGACAAAGGCAGCGGCTCACGGTTCGGGCCAGCTACGACGAAGGCCGGACCTGGCCGTTGTCGAAGCTGTTGGATGACGGTCCGTCCGCCTACTCCGACTTGGCGGTGCTGGAGGACAAGACCATCCTCTGCCTGCACGAGGACAGCCTCGACTGGCCCGAGTCGAAGCTGGCCGAGTGGTACGGCAGCTTTTCCCGCCTGGACCATCGCCGGCGCTGGTGCGAGCGGATCAGCATCGCCCGTTTCAATCTGGAATGGCTAAATGGATAACGCGGAGGAAGACGCAACATGTACAGGATGGCCATCATCGGAGTGGGGATGATATCCACCAAGGCCATGATCCCGGGGATCAACCAAGCCAAGACGGCCGAGTTGACGGCTCTGGGGACCAGCTCCCCGGAGAAGGCGGAAGCGCTCTCCGCCAAGCACGGCGTCGCCCGCTGCTATCCCAACTACCAGGAGCTTCTGGAAGACCCCGGTATCGACGGTGTCTACATCGGTCTTCCCAACCATCTCCACAAGGAATGGACCCTGAAGGCGTTGGCCCACGGAAAGCATGTCCTTTGCGACAAGCCTCTGGGGATGGATCTGGCCGAAGCACGGGAAATGGAGGCCGCCGCCCGAGCGGCCGGCCGGGTGCTGATGGAGGGGTTCATGTACCGCTTCCATCCACAGCATGCCCTGGTGAAGGAGTTGATCCGGAAGGGCTCCATCGGGCGCGTGTTCCTTTTCGAAGCCCACTTCCACTACTTCATGGAGGATCCGGACAACATTCGCCTGAAGCGGGAGACCGGCGGGGGAGGCCTCTACGACGTGGGTTGCTACGGGATCAACAGCGCCCGATATATCCTCGGTGCCGAACCCCGGTCCGTTTCCGGCACCTGGCGGTTGGGGGCCGGCACTGGAGTCGACGAGTTCTGCCACTTCACCCTGCGCTTCGACGGCGGCCCGGTGGCCACCGTCACCTGCGGGACCCATCTTCCCCGGGAGCAGGGCTACAGCGTCTACGGTGACCGGGGAATCATCAAGGCGCCCCAGGGCTACGTGCCCGCGCCTCACAAGCGGGTCCACGTCACGGTCATCGACCGAACTGCACCGGGTCCGCGGCGTCAACCAGTATGCCGACGAGATAGACGCCTTCGTCGCCGCCTGCGGCGGCGCAACGGACGACAGAATCGAGACGGGCGTCGAGAACATGGCCGTGCTGGATGCGGTGCGGAGGGCCTGCCTGTCGGGGACCGTCGAGAGTTGCAGCGAATCCTCCAGAGAAAACAGATGAGGACATCCTGGGCGGGGGGACAGTCTTGTCCCCCTCTTCAACACCTGATCTTTCTCGCTCTCGCCGCGGGAGCCACCGCCATGGGCGCCCCCGCCGAAGCCGTCGATGTGGGCACGCGTCTCGAACTCATGGTGGATGATCATCTCATCGACCAGATGTCGGGACGCGCTCGCCTGCAGCTCCACCGTCCGGTCCGGCGAAACGTGGCCCTGGAGACCGATGCGCCCTGGGAGGGGAACGCCTCCTTCTACCGGACGGTGTTCCAGGACGGAAGCGTCTACCGGATGTACTACGGCGCCTGGCACTACGAGACGACGGAGACGGGAATGACCTATCCCCACCGTCCGTACCTCTGCTACGCCGAGAGCGCCGACGGCATCCACTTCCGAAAACCGAAGCTGGGCCTGGTGGAGTTCCGGGGCAGCACGGACAACAACATCGTCCTCTCCGAGACGACTCTGAGCTCGGTCGAAGCCGACCCCGGCCACGCCGCCGTCTTCATTGACGATAGTCCCGAGTGTCCCGAAGATGCCCGGTACAAGATGATCATCCGGTCCCGGGGCGAGAAGGGCCTGCTTGCGCTCAAGTCGCGGGACGGACTCCGCTTCACTCCCATGTCGGACCAAGTCGTGATCTCGGAAGGAGCCTTCGATTCGCAGAACCTGGCCTTCTGGGACCCGGTCCGGCGGGAGTACCGGGCCTACTTCCGCGGGTTCCGCGAGAAGATCCGGGACATTCTGACCGCCACCTCTACCGATTTCCTGACCTGGACGGACCCGGTCTGGTGCGAGTATCCGGGGGCTCCCACGGAGCATCTCTACACCAACCAGTTGCGGCCCTACTTCCGGGCGCCCCACATCCTGGTGGGCTTTCCCATGCGCTACAAGGACCGGGGACCCACCGAAGCGACTTGGCGGCTGCCGGGGCGTGAAGCCCGGAAGCACAGATCCTCCGTCAACCAGCGCTACGGAACAGCCGTGTCCGACGCCCTCCTGATGACGGGCCGGGACCGGCATCACTTCAAGCGTTGGGGAGAGGCCTTCATTCGGCCCGGCCCGGCCCGGACCGACAGTTGGGTCTATGGGGACAACATGATCGCCTGGGGAATCGTCCAGACGAGCTCCGGCCGGATCGGTTCTCCCGACGAGCTTTCCATCTACGTGGTGGAAGGGTACTGGATGGGGCGAGGCATAAACGTTCGCCGCTATTCCCTCCGCATGGACGGATTCGTTTCGGCGAAGGCGCCCCTGGCCGGCGGAGAAATTGTGACGCGTCCTCTGCGTTTCGAAGGAAATCGGCTGCGCCTCAACTATTCCACCTCGGGCAGCGGCGGGATTTGGGTCGAACTCCAGGACGCGGACGGCAAACCGCTGGAGGGTTTCAGCCAGACGGATGCGGATGAGGTCTTTGGAGATCAGATTGAAGGTGTGGTGACCTGGAAGGGGAACCGGGACGTCAAGTCGCTGGCCGGCAAACCGGTCCGGATCCGGTTCGTCCTCAAGGACGCCGACCTGTACGCTTTTCGCTTTGCCGCCGACTAGGAGGGACTGGGAGGGGCGACTTTCAGTCGCCCTGCGGGGGGCGCAGGGGAGGCGCTCAATTTTCCTGCGGACACCGGGATCGAGACGTGAGTAGAGAACCTGGCCGCGATGGACCCAGTGCGGAGGGCTTGGCACTCCGGGGCTATCGAGAGTTGATGTGCATTCTCCTGTGGGAATGCCGGCATTCGAACCAAGGAACTCAGGGAGGAATCTGGAAATGCCGCTATTCGTGATCTTGCTTGCGCTCGTCGCGGGACCCGCCGTCAGAGGCGCCTCCGAAGAGGTCGCCTACGTGGGATCGCGTCTCGAGCTCATGGTGGCTGAGCATCTCATCGTCCGCATGTCGGGAGGTGCCCGGCTGCAGCTCCACCATCCGGTCCGGCGGAACGTGGCTCTCGTGACCGATGCCGCCTGGGAAGGGAACGCCTGCCATTACCGCTCGGTGTTCCAGGACGGAAGCGGCCACCGGATGCGCTACCGGATGTACTACGGCGCCTATCAGTACGAGGTGACGGAGACGGGCCAGACCTATCCTCACCGTCCGTACCTCTGTTACGCCGAGAGCAGCGACGGCATCCACTTCCGGAAACCGAAGCTGGGACTGGTGGAGTTCCAAGGCAGCACGGACAACAACATCATCCTCTCCCAGACGACGCTGAACTCGGTCGAGGCGGACCCCGGCCACGCCGCCATCTTCAAGGACGACAATCCCGACTGTCCGGAAGACGCACGGTACAAGATGATCATCCGGTCCAGGGGCGAGAAGGGCCTGCTGGCGCTCAAGGCGCCGGACGGACTCCGGTTCACCCCCATGTCGGACCGGGTGGTGATCTCCGAAGGAGCCTTCGATTCGCAGAACCTGGCTTTCTGGGACCCGGTGCGGCGAGAGTACCGGGCTTACTTTCGCGGGTTCCAGAACAAGGTCAGGGACATCCTGACGGCCACGTCTCCCGATTTCCTGAACTGGACGGACCCGGTCTGGTGCGAGTATCCGGGTGCGCCCCGGGAGCATCTCTACACCAACCAGTTGCGGCCCTACTACCGGGCGCCCCACATCCTGGTGGGTTTCCCCATGCGCTACAAGGACCGGGGCTCCACCGAAGCGACGTGGCGCCTGCCGGGCCGGGAAGCCCGGGAGAACAGGTCGAAGGTATCCCAGCGCTACGGGACGGCGGTGACCGACTCGCTTCTGATGACGGGCCGCGACCGGCTCAACTTCAAACGCTGGGGGGAGGCTTTCCTTCGACCCGGCCTTGCCCGGACCGACAGTTGGGTCTACGGAGACAACAGCATCGCCTGGGGAATCGTCCAGACCCGCTCCGACCGCATCGGTTCTCCGGAAGAACTTTCCATCTACGTGGTGGAAGGGTACTGGATGGGCCGGAGCCTGAACGTGCGCCGCTACTCCCTGCGAATGGACGGTTTCGTTTCCGTGCAGGCCCCGTTGGCCGGTGGCGAGATTGTGACCCGGCCTCTGCGCTTCGAAGGCAATCGGCTTCGCCTCAACTATTCCACCTCGGGCAGCGGCGGGATCTGGGTTGAGTTCCAGGACGCGGACGGCAATCCGCTGGAAGGTTTCAGCCAAGCGGATGCGGATGAGGTCTTTGGAGATCAGATCGAAGGCGTGGTGACTTGGAAGGGGAACCGTAACGTCAGCTCACTGGCCGGCAAACCGGTCCGGCTCCGGTTCGTCCTCAAAGACGCGGACCTGTACGCGTTTCGCTTCGCCTCCGACTGAAGCCGGAATCGGGCGCAAAGCGAAGACATTGGGCCGCCGAAAATCCCCTGTAGAATCGCTTGGATTGGGGACTGAATCCGCAGGGCGACTTGGCGGACTGCTTTGGTTGGGATCGTCTTCGTAGACTTTCCACATATGCAGTTGCGACCATGTTTCACTTCCGAAAGCCGCCGGTATGACAATAGCGAGCAATTCCCCGGTGGGTCCATCTCCCCATAGATAACAGCCCCCGATATAACCCGCGGTCCTTGCCAG
>JAPOYZ010000636.1 GCA_026706325.1 Candidatus Aminicenantota bacterium | reverse complement strand
ACCCACCCAGAACCGCGCCCAGAGGCCCGGTCTGCAGGTAGGGCTTGCCCCGGCCGAAGGGGGGTTCGTAACTCGTGGTGATGACCAGCCGGCGCCGGAGGTGGAGTTCCGAGAGTCCGCGGTTGTGGTGCAGCGGCAGGTTTCGGCTCCTGAAATAGCGCCGTTCGTACGATCCTTCCCAGCCGCCGCCGTTGTTGATCTGGCTGGACCAGGTGAAGGAGCCGCTCAGGTGCAGTCCTTCCGCTCCTGGCCGCCTCTCCAACCGAAACTGCATGCCATGGTACCTGGAGTCGGCGTCGGCCATGGGGATGTGGACAGCCTGCAACCCGGGGAAGGGACGGCGGGCCTGCCGGTCGCCGGTTCCCGGACGAGCATCGTTCAGAGACACGGTATCCAACTGGTTCGCCGTATGGGAGCCCAGATATCCCGCCTCCAGCATCAGGAGAGGGGAGAACTTCTGCTGCAGCGAGAGGCCCCAGACGTGGGTCGAGGAGAGCGGCAGCGGGCTCTCCACTCCGAAGATGGTGGGTACGGCCGACCGGGACAAGGCCTCGGGAAAGGGGTCGGACAGGCTCAGGACAGGAGTCTCCAGGGGAGCGTTGAAGGTGGAGCGGATGGCGCCCTCCCGCGGAGTCCGGGTCAGCCGGTAGAGCATCCCGGTGTCCAACTCGTTGGCGTAGACGCCGTAGCCAAGCCGCACCACGGAGTTGGACCCCACCCTCCACGCCAGTCCGGAGCGGGGCAGGAAACCCTCGCTCCATCTCCAGCTCACCAGGGGAATCCCGGCAGGGTATCGGCCCGTTTCCCCCGGCTTCAGGTCCAGGTCCACGGGCGGCGCCGCAATGGCGCCCCGATGGGGATCGAAATTGGACACGAAGCCCCGCTTGTCCTTCCAAGGGAATCTCCCCTCGTAGCGCAGCCCCAGGGTCAGGGTCAGCGTCGGGCTCAACTTCCAGTCGTCCTGGAGGAACAGGTAAAGGCTGTTCTGGTGCAGGTTGGCCCGGTAGGACTCGCCCCCCAGAGACGTTCGGGCCGGATAGCCGAGAAGGAAGTCTCCCAGCGCGTGTCCGGTATAGCGGTCGAAGAAATAGAAACGAGACCGGGCCTCCATGTTGATGAACATGTAGTGTTGGCGGAACTCGGCCCCGGTCTTCAGCGAGTGGTCGCCCCGCTGGAAAGAAATCTGTTCCTTGATCTGCCAGTTCCCGGTGATGGAGTCGCCCTGAAGCTGGATGTCACCGAGATTGGTGTAGCCCTGGACCTCCACGATGGGAATTCCCATTCGATCCACGACGCTGTCATGGAGCTGGCGGATGCCCAGCGCCGCCGAGGCCTCCGGTTTGGGATTGGAAGGCGCCGCGTAGTAGGGCCTGCGTGTCCAGTGGATGCTGGCCACGTTGGTGAGGCCACTCGCCAGGGTCCTCGTATTGGTGATGCTCTGACCGTAGGCGCGGAGGGGCTGGATTGCGGAAAAGGCCGAGATCGGGCGCACCGTGACGTAGGGTCCTGAATTCCAGACGAAACGCCCCGACCAGCGGCTCTGTTCCGAATCCTTGAAATCGACCATCGTGATGAACTGCGGGTTGTCATAGGGAGCGAAGGAATCGGGACTGGTGAAGTTGAGAGCGCCCTGCGTATTGGGCCGGGGGTAGAGGGCCAAGAGCCTGGTCGCCACCGGATTGATCCGATCCGGAGGAATGGCGTTGTTGGGAAAGAGGTTCCCGGTGGCCGGATCCCTCAGTGGCGCGGTGAAACGGCCCTCCCGTTGCTCAATTGTGGGAACGACTCCCGTCAGCGGACGGAGTTCCCGAATGGACTCGAGCTGGTACGAGACGAAGAACCAGGCCCGGTTCCGCCCGTCCAGAAGGCGGGGAATCCGGATCGGTCCCCCCAGAGTGGCTCCCATCTGATTGCGCTTGTACTCCTGCTTCTCGTGCTCGAAGAAGTTGCGGGCGTCCAGGTTGTCGTTGCGGTGAAACCAGAACAGGTTGCCGTGATAGTCGTTGCCGCCGCTGCGGGTAACCGCCACGATCTGTCCGCCGGGGCGAATTCCGTACTCGGCCCCGTAGAGGCCCGTCTTGACCTCGAATTCCTGCAGGGCGTCGGTGCTGGGCTTGAAGTTGGAAAAGCGGGGGAACAGCGAACCGTCCACGTAGGTGACGTTGTCCCGTTGCCGCATACCCTGGACCCGGATGTTCCCCATGGCGCTTCCGGAGGTGCTGGTGCTGCTGGCCGGCGCGGTCCCCGGAGCCAGGGTCGCCAACTTGGTGAAGTCGCGATCGTTCAGCGGCATGTCTTCCAGCTTCTGGCGGCCGATGACCTCTCCCAGCTCGGCGTCCTCCGACTCCAACTGGAGAGCCTGAGCCATGGTCCGGCGGACTTCCTCCGAGTCTCCGGACAAAAGGTGGAAGTCCTGGCGAACCGTCTGTCCCACCTGGAGCAGGACTCCGGTGCGAAGCTCCGTCTGGTAGCCGGCCAGACTCACGTGGATCTCGTAGTCGCCGACGGGGATCCCATCCAGACGGTAGTTGCCGTTCGCCGCGCTCAAGGCCACGAAGACCTCGTTGGTCTGGATCCGGGTCAGGGTCAGCTCCGCGCCGCTCAGAATTTCGTTCTGACCGTCCCTGACGGTTCCCAGAAGTGCCCCCGTGCCCGTCTGGGCAGTGACGAGATGTCCGGTCAGGAGCAGCAGTCCTGCAGCCGGAACCAGGATGGGAAGAAGGGAGCGCGGCGGCTTGTACATCATCGGTGCCTGGTGGGGTCCAGAATAGCACGAACCCTCCGGCGCCATGGTCCGGGAGCGGCGGTTTCCAACCACGGAAATCCTGATGGAGCGCGGTAGCATGAGATCATGTGGAGATTGGGGTACAGGCGCCGGGGATCCACCCCTCGTGATTAGACAAAGCAGAGCCCCAAAGAAGGGCGGCCCTTGGAATAACAAAGTCAGATCGTTGCTTGAGCGGTACAATGTTTCCCATGAAGTCGATCGTCACGTTTCGGATCGAGACTGAGCTGAAGCGCGCACTGGACGAAGTTTGCGACAGACTGGGTATGACCCGGAGCGACGTTGTGCGAGATGCATTACGGAGGCATCTCAGCTTGACTCGGTTCGAATATACTCGGCGCCGGATCCGTCCATTCGCGGAGTCTCGAGGTTATTTGACCGATCAAGACGTTTTTCGGGACGTTTCATGAGTGCCGATCCCGCTACGGGCACCAGCGTGACTTCCTGGTTCGGATAAATTCTTTTTTCAGGAGCCTTCCAAAATGAGCATTCGTCATCGAATCGGACTGATGGTTCCCTCCACCAACACCACCTGCGAGGGGGACTACCAACTGGTGGCGCCCAAGTCCATGACCGTGCACGGCCAGCGGCTCTGGCTGACCAACGACTCCATGGGTGAAGAAGGCATGGAGCGGATGAACACGGACATTGAGAGCGGCGCCCGCTACCTGTCCACGGCCCGGGTGGACGCCATCGTCTATGCCTGCACCACCGGGAGCTTCTTCAAGGGCGCCGGCTGGGATCGGGACATGCTCGACCTCATCGAGCGAACGGCGAAGGTTCCCGCCATCGGTACCAGTCCGGCGGTGGTCGAGGCGCTACGCTTCATGGGCGCCCGCAAGATCTCCGTGGCCACTCCGTACCCGGATTGGAGCAACCGGAGACTTCGCACCTACCTGGAGACCGCCGGCTTCACCGTCCTCAACGTGGAGGGGGAGCCGGTGGCGGTGGGCGCCGGCCAGCAGGGGATCAACGATCAGGATCCGGAATCGGTGGTGAGGTTCGCCTCCCAGGCCTGCCGGCCCGAGGCCGATCTGCTCTTCTGTTCCTGCACGGCCTGGCGTTCGCTGGAGGTGGTGGAGGATCTGGAACGGATCACGGGACGACCCGTGGTGACCTCCAACCAGTCCACGATCTGGGCCAGCTTCCGGAAGCTGGGACTGACCGGCCCCATCGAAGGGTACGGCAGTCTGCTTCGGCGGATGGACCACTGAGCCAGTCGAACGGCTGGAACTCCGAACCTCGGACCCTATCCGTTTTAGGTCGCGAATCTTTCGGTATACCCTGGAGCCCATGAGAATCGATTCCATCGAAGTGGTCCACGTGGCCATGCCGCTCATCTATCCCTGGCGGACCGCTTACGGCGAAGATGCGTCCGTTCAGTCGGTCCTGGTCCGGATGGAGTCGCAGGGAATTGCGGCCTGGAGCGAGGCGGCTCCACTGGCCGCTCCCCAATACCTGCCGGAATGGGCGGGAGGCGTTTTCGCCTGCATCCGGGACTGGTTGGCCCCGATCCTGGTGGGACAGGAGATCGCCAGCGGCGAGGAACTCCAGGCCCGGCTCTCCTTCGTCAAGGGAAACTCGTTTGCCAAGGGCGGCCTGGACAGCGCGTGGTGGGTGCTGGAAGCCATGCGCCGGGAGATTCCTCTCTACCGGCTGCTGGGGGGACGGAGGTCGCAGGTCGACGTGGGAGCCGACTTTGGAATCATGGACTCCGTGGACGATCTGCTGGTGGCCATCGAACGGGCTGTGGAGGCAGGTTTCAAGCGGACCAAGCTCAAGTACGGGCCGGGATGGGATCTGCCCATGTTGAAAGTCGTCAGGAAGAACTTCCCCGATCACACGTTCCACATCGACTGCAACAGCGGCTACCGCCTCTCGGACCTGGAGATGTTCCGGGAGATCGACGAGTTGGGCCTGGCCATGATCGAGCAGCCGCTGCAGTACAACGATCTGGCGGACCACGCCCGTCTCCAGGAGGAGCTGAAAACACCCGTCTGCCTGGATGAGAGCGTGACCTCCCCCGACAAGGCCCGGAAGGCCATCGAAATGGGAAGTTGCCGGATCGTCAACATCAAGACCTGCCGGGTCGGAGGATTGACGCCGGCCCTGGAAATCCACAACCGGTGCCAAGAGGCGGGGATCCCCTGCTGGATCGGGTCCATGTTGGAGAGCGCCGTGGGCGCGCGGGTCAACCTGGCCCTGTCCACGTTGGAGAACTTCACCTACCCCGCCGACCTCTTCCCCACCAGCCGTTTCTACCGGAAGGACCTGGGCCGTCCCGAAGTGTTCCTGGATCAGGGGCCCTCGGGCCAACCGGTCATGAGCCTGTCGGAGGAACCAGGCCACGGAACCGAGCCGGACCCCGCGATGTTGGCGGAGTGTACGGTCGCCCGCGCGAAGATTACGGCGTGATGCCGGACGGGGAGCGGCGTTCCAGCCGCCGACTCTCAATCACGGAAGCGCAAACGCCACGAGTTTGCCGCCGAAGACCTTGTTGTATTTGTTTCCCCCGCCCGCGGCGATGACGAGGAACTGCTTGCCGGTCTTGGGTCCCAGATAGCTCATGGGAGTGGCGTGGCCGCTGGCCGGCAGGCGCCGGACCCAGACCTCCTCGCCCGATATCTTGTCGAAGGCTCGGATGCGGCTGTCGTTGGTGGCCGCGATGAAGACCAGCCCGCCGGCCGTCACGATGGGGCCGCCCAGGTTGGGAGCCCCGGTCTTGGGGATCCCGCGGCGCGTCAGTTCGTCGATCTCGCCCAGGATGGACTGCCAACGGAACTCGCCCGTGTTGAGGTCGATGGCGGTCAGCGAACCCCACGGCGGCTTCTGGCAGGGGTACTGGTTGGAATCCCAGAAGCGTCCGTACTTGGTGCCCCGCGCCCGGAAGGGGACCTTGGATCCCTCGGGCCGCTCCACCATCCGGACGAAAGCGCCCACGTCCATGGAGTTGATGTAGAGCACCTGGGACTCGGGATCGAACGCCGCCCCGCCCCAATTGGAGCCGCCGTTGGTCCCCGGGAACATGACGGTCAGCTTGCGGCCGATGGGCCGGAACAGCGGGCCCTCCACATAGGCGTCCTTGACCATTTCAAGGCACTCGGCCCGGGACTCCGGAGTGACGTCGGTGATCTCGTCCCGGGTCATTGCCTGGCGGACGAAGGGCGGCGGCTTGATTGGAATCGGCTGGGTCGGGGAGTAGTACTCGCCGGGGATGTCTCCCTGCGGCACCGGCCGTTCCTCGACTTCGAAGAGCGGTTCTCCCGTCTCCCGATGGAGCAGGAAGACGAACCCGGTCTTGGTGGTCTGGGCCACCGCCGGGACCGCCTTGCCGTTCCGGCGCACGGTGACCAGGGAGGGCTGCGAGGGCAGGTCCCAGTCCCAGAGGTCATGGTGGATGGTCTGGAAGTGCCAGACTCGCTTGCCGGTTCGGCAGTCCAGGGCCACGATGGCGTCGCTGAAGAGGTTGTCCCCCCTGCGGTCCCCTCCGTAGAAGTCGGTGCCGGGGGAGGTCAGGGGGACGAAGACCATCCGGCGCTCCCCGTCCACGCTCAGGTTGGACCAGGCGTTGACGCCCGACCGGTCCTTCCATGAATCCCCCTCCCAGGTGTCGTGTCCGAACTCCCCCGGACGGGGAACGGTGTGGAAGCGCCAGACCCGCCGCCCGGTCCGGGCGTCGACGGCCTGGATGTCGCCGCTCGGTCCCTGGGGTTCGCCGTCACTGACCCAACTGCCGGCCACCACAACGTCGCCGCAGGGAGCCACCGGCGAGCCCAGTCCCCACCGGAGATGACCGTAGTCGCCCATCATCCCGTTCTTCAGGTCCACCATCCCCGAGGTCCCGAATCCCGGGTCGACTTTCCCGGTGGCCGCGTCCACCGAAAAGAGGCGGCCCAACTGGTCCCCCAGAAAGATCCGCTTGACCTTCCCATCGGTCCAGTAGGCGACGCCCCTGCTCTTGTACATGTTCACCCGCTCGCTGCGGTCGAACTTGGGATCGAACTCCCAGAGCTTCTCTCCGGTGTCTGGATCGAGCGCCAGGAGGCGGTGAAAGACGGTTGAGACGTAGAGGACGCCGTCCACCATCAAGGGCGTGGTTTGAAAGGAGGAGAAGGTGGGCAACTCGGAACCGTCGCTGAAGTCGCCCGTGTCGTAGACCCAGGCTTCCTTCAGGCGGCCGACGTTCTCGCGGTTGATCTGGTCCAGGGAGGAGTACTGCATTCCTCCCGGGTCCCCGCCGTAGGAGATCCATTCCCGGTCCTGGGCAGGAAGGGGTCCAATAGCCACCGACGCGACGAGAAGGGCATGCGGGAAGAAGGAGTAGAATCGTGCCTGCAACATCCGTTCCTCATAGCAGCGAGGTAAGTCGGAAGTCAAGAAAACACAAGCCGATACCTATTGTTTACTCGATTCGATCAGCCTGGGGGCAGCGTTTTTGGCGCCTGTCTTTGGCCGCGAGATTATTGTGACAATTGACACATCTACCGTTAATTGTCAGGATATTCCACGGCACACTTGTCAATTGTCATAAAACAAATGGCCCATCCCCTGGTTCCTCGGTACCTGTACATGATGGACATTCTGGAGCACCGCTCCTGTTTTCTGTTCGGCCCGCGCCAGACCGGCAAGACCACGTTGATCCGTCAGCAACTCGCCGGCTACCCCACGTACAACCTGCTCGACCAGATTCTGTTTGTCCGTCTGTCGCGCAATCCCGCGCTGATCCGGCAGGAGCTCACCGAGGACCCCTCCATCGTCGTGATCGACGAAATCCAGAAAATGCCCCAATTGCTCAACGAGGTGCAGATCATGATCCAGGAGCAGGGAATCCGGTTCCTCCTCACCGGATCGAGCGCCCGGAGTCTGCGCCGGAAGGGCGTCAACCTGCTGGGCGGCCGCGCCCGATCGCGGGCCTTGCATCCCTTCGTCCGGATCGAACTCGGTGAGAGGTTCGATCTGGATCGAACCCTGGAGTACGGTCTTCTACCGCCGATCTATTTTTCCGATTCTCCCTCTGAGGACCTGGCTGCGTATGCGGGCGACTATCTGAAGGAGGAGGTCGCAGCCGAGGCGATCGTCAGGAATATCGGCGCCTTCAGCCGGTTTCTGGAAACGGCGGGGCACGCCCACGGCGAAATGATCAATTTCTCCGCCATGGCCAACGATTCTCAGGTGCCCACCTCCACCGTTCGGGAGTACTATGAGATCCTGAAAGACACGTTCATCGCCCACGAGGTGCCGGCGTTGACCGAGAGCCGGAAGCGCAAGGCGATCTCCACCTCGAAGTACTACCTGTTCGATATCGGTCTCGCCCGTCATCTTCAGGGGCGGCGGGGCCTGGCCCCTGGAACCGCCGAATACGGCAGCGCGTTCGAAAGCTACATGTTCCAGGAAATCAAGGCCTTCTGTGACTACCATCGGCTTGATACGCCCCGTTACTGGAGGTCGAAATCGCAATTCGAGGTGGATTTCGTTTTCGAAGATATCGCGGTCGAGACGAAGGCAAAGAGGAACGTGAGCGCGCGAGATCTCAGGGGATTGCGAGCCCTGAGAGAGGAGAAGCTTTTCAGCCGCTACATTCTGGTATCGATGGAGCCGGCGCCCAGGGTCGTGGACGGCATTTCGATCCTGCCCTGGTCCGACTTTCTGGACCGGCTATGGGGAGGAGAATGGGTCCGGGTCCGTTTTAGACGTTCTTCGGGGCAATCCGGGTAGCGGCTCCACCCTCCCTGCGGTATAAGAATCGCCAGATGAAACGCTCCGGGTCGCCCCCTCGCAGGGGCGTTCGCTACGAACCCCCCGAGAAGCCGCCGCACCTGCTCTCCCTGGGACTCGGCCTTCAGCTCGTGATGCTGAACATCAGCGGAATCGTGCTGATCCCGAAGATCATCATCGATGCCGCGGGCACCGGCGAGATCTACCTCTCCTGGGCCGTGTTCGCCGGACTCTGCGTCTGCGGCCTGGTCACCATCATCCAGGCGGTTCGTATCGGAAGGGTGGGAGCCGGCTACATCCTCCTGATGGGGACCTCCGGCACTTTCGTCGCCGTGTCGATCACCGCCTTGACCGAAGGGGGGCCGGCGCTTTTGGCCACCTTGATCGTGGTCTCGTCCCTGTTTCAGTTTCTGTTGGGCTCGCGCCTCGTGCTGCTGCGCCGGGTGGTCACGCCGTTGGTGGCGGGGACGGTCATCATGCTGGTGGCGGTGACCATCATGCCCATCGCCTTCAAGTTGTTGGCCAAGGCGCCCGCAGGAGCCCCGCCGGTCGCCGCTCCCGCCAGCTTTGCGGTGACGCTCGCCTCCATGGCGGGTCTTGCCCTCTTCGCCACGGGCGCCTGGCGGCTCTGGGGGCCGGTCTTGGGTGTGATCGCGGGTTGCGCTGTAGCGGCGTACTATGGGATCTACGACACGGCCCGCGTCGGCGCCGCCCCTTGGTTCGGGTTGCCCCAGAGCGGCTGGCCCGGCTTCGACCTGAGTTTCGGCCCGTCGTTCTGGGCATTGCTGCCGGTATTCATCTTCGTGGTGGCCATCGACACGGTGAGGACCGTCGGCGGCTCCATCAGCATCCAGCAGGTGTCCTGGCGGCAGCCGCGAGCCACCGAGTTCAGGTCGGTGCAGGGCACCATCGGCGCAAGCGGCCTGTCCAACCTGCTTTCGGGACTGGTGGGGACGCTGCCCAATACCACCTACTCCTCCAGCATCTCGGTGGCCGCGCTCACGGGTGTGGCCGCCCGCAACGTGGGCGTCTGCGTCGGGGTCCTCATCATCGTCTTCTCCTTCTTTCCCAAAGCGACGGCGGTGATCCTGGCGATTCCCAATCCGGTCGTCGCGGCCTACGTCATCGTGCTCATCTCGCTCCTGTTCGTCGTGGGAACGCAGATCGTGGTCCGGGACGGACTGGACAATAAAAAGAGCGTCGTGGTCGGCGTCGCGTTCTGGTTGGGAGTCGGTTTCCAGAACCGGCAGATCTTCTCCGGCCACATGGGAGATGCGGTGGCGTCGATCCTGGAGAACGGGATCGCGGCCGGTGGACTGGCCGCGATCGTGATGGTGGTTGCGCTGGAGCTGTCCAAGCCGAGGCGGAGGAGGATCGAGACGAAGCTGGGCGTGGAGTGGCTGGCGGAGATCGACGAGTTCGTGCGGCGATTCGCCAAGGACAAGCGTTGGAACGAGACTTCGACGGGACGGCTTCGGGCGGCGACTGAGGAGGCGATCCTGAGTCTGGTATCGGAGGAGCACGATTCGGAGCCGGAAGACGCGCGGAACCTGGTTCTGTCGCTGGGCGGAGATCGCCGAAGGGTGGAGTTGGAGTTTATCGCCGGGGCGGGGGAGGGTAATCTTGAAGACCGGCTGGCTCTTTTGGGGCAGTGGGCGAAACAGTCGAGCGATCGCGAGTTCTCGCTTCGGCTGCTGCGCCACTTCGCCACGTCCGTGAGTCACCGGCAGTACCACGACACCGACGTCGTCACGGTCCGTGTGGACGCGGACAGGGTGGCATGACGCGCCGGTTGAGGGCTGGTAATGGACTCGCCGGGCCCACTATCGGAAACCGAATCGTCAACGCCATGGCCATGTTGCAAGAGGCAGGGACCAACAAATGAAACCATCAGCTCCAGGTCTTCAGAAAGATATTCGTTACGAACCCAACGAGCGGCCGCCGAACCTGCTCTCCCTGGGACTCGGATTTCAGCTTGTCCTGCTCACTATCGGCGGGATCGTCCTGACTCCGGCAATCATCATTCGCGCGGCCGGCGGGGAGGAGGCCTACTTGACCTGGGCCGTCTTCGCCGGGCTCTGCGTCTGCGGCGTTTCCACGATCCTCCAGGCCCTCCGAGTCGGACGGTTCGGTTCCGGCTACGTCCTCCTGATGGGAACCTCCGGCGTCTTCATTGCCGTATCGGTGACGGCGCTGACGGAAGGGGGGCCCGGACTGCTGGCAACCCTGGTGGTCGTCTCGTCCATATTTCAATTTGTTCTGGCGTCGCACCTGTCTTTGTTGCGGAGGGTCATCACGCCGCTGGTGGCGGGGACCGTGATCATGCTGATCTCGGTGACCATCATGCCCATCGCCTTCAACCTGGTGGCCGATGCGGCGGAAGGGGCGGCCTCCACGGGTGCGCCTGTAAGCGCGGCGGCGACCCTCGTCTTCACGGCGGGACTTGCCCTCTTCGCCAAGGGCAGCTTGCGGCTCTGGGCACCCGTTCTGGGGGTTGCCATCGGTTGCGTCGTCGCCTCTTTCTACGGTCTCTACGACGTCGCTCGAGTCGCCGACGCTGCTTGGTTCGGAATGCCCACGAGCGGTTGGCCCGGTCTCGACCTGACGTTCGGCGCCCCATTCTGGACCTTGCTCCCGGTCTTCGTCCTGGTGACCGTGGTGGGCGCCATCGAAACCGTCGGCGACGCCATCGGAATCCAGCAGGTCTCATGGCGGAGACCGCGGGCGACCGACTTTCGCGCGGTGCAGGGAGCCGTCGGAGCGGACGGTGTGGGCAATCTCCTGTCGGGCCTGATGGGGACCGTGCCCAATACGACCTACTCTTCCAGCGTCGCCGTCACCGAGCTGACCGGCGTCGCCGCGCGCTCCGTCGGGGTCTGCATCGGGATTCTCTTCTTCTCCTTTGCCTTCCTTCCCAAAGTGACGGCGGCGATCCTGGCGATTCCGGACCCGGTCGTCGCGGCTTACATCCTGATTCTGATGGCCGTCCTGTTTGTCCTGGGCATGAGAATCGTGGCGCAGGACGGCCTCGACAGCCGCAAGAGCGTGGTCGTCGGGTTGTCTTTCTGGCTGGGCGTCGGTTTTCAGAACCAGCAGATCTTCGCGGACTACATGGGCGGCACCCTGTCGACCATCCTGGGGAACGGCATGGCGGCCGGCGGATTGGCCGCGATCGTGATGACGGTGGCTCTGGACCTGGCCAAGCCGAGAAGGAGGCGAGTCAAGGCCATGCTCAGCGTCGATTCGCTACCGGAGATCGACGGGTTCATCTGCAAGTTCGCCGCAGCCAAGGGTTGGAACGAGGCGTCAACGGAGCGGCTCCGGGCCGCCGCGGAGGAGTCGGTTCTGAGTCTGATTCCGGAGGGGGAGGCGTCTGAAGCGGCAGAGGCCCGGCACCTTTTGCTCTTGGTCCGCGGGGACGGCCGCGGGGCGGAGTTGGAATTCATCGCCTCGGCAGTGGAGGGGAATCTCGAGGACCGTCTGGCGCTCCTGGGCCAGTGGGCGAGGCGATCGGTAGACCGCGAGTTCTCGCTGCGTCTGCTCCGCCACTACGCCAGCTCGGTGCGCCACCGGCAGTACCACGATACCGACGTCGTGACGGTGCGGGTCGATGCGGACGCACCAGCGAAGAGCGACGGCTGAGAAGAGTACACCACGGGTCTCCGATACGAACCTTCGCTTCCCGCGCCGGTACAAATGCGCTGCGTTTTCGGTATCAAATTGCTCCTTCGTCCAGGCCGCAGTTGAATTTGAAATTGAAATTCAGTTTCATGTTCGGGCAGGTTAGAGAAGGAGACTCAGCATCATGAACGCGAATCCCCGGCGATTTGTCATCCTTGCCGCGTTCTCATTGTCGTTGACCGGCATCGCGAGTGCCCAAGAGGTCAACGTCTACTCGACGCGCTCCCACTACGGGACCGAACCCGCCTTCGAGTTGTTCACCGAGAAGACCGTAATCAAGGTCAACTTCTTCATTGGCAAAAACA
>JAPOYZ010000396.1 GCA_026706325.1 Candidatus Aminicenantota bacterium | reverse complement strand
ATTCGATATTCGAACACGACGATCTGGCCTTGGCTGGTGTTGCCGAGATCCATGCTGTAGTTCAAAGACAGCGCCCTGCCCAGTTGCTTGCCCAGCGTGATCCGGGCTGCGGGGTCACGCTCACTTCCGAACAGGAAGGGGTCCACGGAGAACTGCTCGAGACCGAGGAGGCGGCTGGTTCGCGATGCCAAGGGGTCCGCCAGGCCCTTGCTCAAAACAGTGCCCGCTCCGAAGACTGCCAGGTTTCCGATTTGCGGGTACGTGTGCCCGGAGGTCCCGAGGATCTCTTCCGGCGTCTGTCCCACGGTGAGGAGGGAGAGGATCAATGGGGAGGGCAGAGGGGGGTCGGAGCTGAGAGAAAGACGCAACTGGTCGAATGAACCCCGAACGGAGGCAGTGACCGAAATATCTCTCACTTGAGTCTGGGCCTCGACGTTCCAGGTGGGTTGGGTGCGTCGGGGATTGTTGAAGAGGACCAGGCCCCGCGTTATTTCGTACTCATTGTTTTCGAAAAACAGCCGCCCTTCGTTAACCGTGATGGTGCCCAGCATGACCGGGTTGCTGAGCGTGCCGCGAACATTCAGATTGACGCTTCCCACCGCGTCGATCAAATTGTTCCGAACCTGCAAGCTCTGCTGTCCTTCCACTGCCACCGCCAGTTTGACATCGTTCCCTCCTGCGGGTGGGGTCGTTTCGGTTTCACTGCGGGCATACAGGGACAGGAGCTGGCCGACCGAGACATCTTCGGTGTAATCGGCCGAGGCAATCCGGACATTGCCCGAAACCAGATCCTGAAGCCCGCTTCTGACCAGATCTACATCGACGTCCAGGATCGAGACGGTCTGCGGCGGATACTCTACGCGGAGGCCCTCGGCGAGCAGATGGATCTGCCAACGGACGGGCAGCAAGCCTTCCAGGAAGATCCCCCCTTCCAGACCGACGGGGCCGTAGGCGGTTCGAGCGGAAAAATTGTCCAGAGCCACCTGATTGGCCGTGAAGCGGAACTGCCCCGCTACATCAAACAGGGCGGTGGGCAAACCGGGGTGGTTCAGAAGTCCGTCCTCTACCTGGGCAGAGCCGAGAATCCGCGGGCTGCCCAAGGGGCCGGAGATGAGCGCCTGCAGGCGGAGCTGACCTGCCACGGCTCCAGCAGGTAGAAAAGTGTTGGATGCCACCAGATTCACCGGTCCGGTGATTTCAAGGTTGACACTCTTGCTTTCCCCCAGATCCAACCGGCCACCAATTTGCAGGTCCGTCCGTTCGCCCCGGAGACGAAACGGCGAGACCTGTAAGGTGGGGTGGCTGTAGGCGAGCTGCAAGGGACTCCGATTCCTGAGTTCATAACCGGACAGGGAAAGTGTCACGTCAGACAGCTCGGCCTGCACGTCCAGACGGGCTGGATCCAAGAGCGGGCCGGCAACCGTCAATCGACCCGTCAGGATCCCGTCTACAGCGGACAGCGTCTCCGGGGACAGCAGGTCAAGACAAGGTTTCAGAGGCACCTCTTTCAGTTCGGCCCCGGCCTGCAAAGTGTAGGGCTCCCGGCGGTCGAGCCGACCTTCCACGCGAAAGGGATTTTCGAGAAACGTGTGGATGAGCCGAAATCGGACCACTTTCCGGTCGCTCTCTGCCTGGAGCTGCAAGTCTTCCACGACCCGGTCCGCAATGACGACCTTGTCCCCCGTCAGACGCAACTGAAAATCGGGACTCATAAAATGTCCCTGGGTATGGAGGTCAAAATCG
The DNA here is from genome assembly GCA_026706325.1 of Candidatus Aminicenantota bacterium. GTDB lineage: Bacteria > Acidobacteriota > UBA6911 > RPQK01 > JAJDTT01 > JAJDTT01. The sequence continues at coordinate 10,768 of JAPOYZ010000396.1, read as the reverse complement.
ACCTCCCCCCGCAGGGGAAGTACCTGCCGTATGCTTTGAATCTCGTCGAGCGAGATCCGGGAACCGGCCAGTGAAGCCGTTCCGGTCAGATCGTCCAGGTCGATCTGGATGCGACCGGAAAGGTTTCCCCTTCCGAGCGTCGCCCGAAACCCGTCCAAGAGAAGCCTCCGGCCATCGAAGCGAATCTCGCTGCTCAGGCGATCAACGTGCTCCCCGTAAGCCCTCAACTCCAAGAGAGTGATCTCTCCACGCCCCGTGAATCCCTGGGAAACCGCCGGTCCAAGCCGCAGGCGGCCGCTGGCACGGCCCCGCAGCGGGATTTTGCGCTCCGTCATAGAGAGGAACCGTTCGATGGGGACATCTTCCAAGCGAAGTTCTACAGCCTCCAACCAACTGATCTCTCCAGTGGAAGGTGTGACTCTCAACCTGGTCTGGAGGCGGAATCCCGGCCCGGTCACCCGGGCATTCGTGAATTCCAAGACCTCCCCATCGAATCCCACGTCTGATTGAAAGTCGCCCAGCAGTTCCTGACGGATGTGAACATCCCGGATGCGCAGGGAACCTTCGAGCCGGGGTTGGGCGGACTGCAATCTGACACTGGCTTGGGTGGATCCCTGGATATCAACGAAATCCCGGTTCAGGTATCGTTCCAGCAGGGCCGAGAGTCCAGCCAACCTGAGCAAGTCGCCGCTTTGCTCAGACCCGATGTCCAGATCAAACCGATAGCCGCCTCGGAGACCGATGTGCCCATGGTAGCTGGCGTGACTCTCGGGCGTGCGGAGAACCCCTCGTGAGAATTGTGCGGTCCCCTCTCTGAAAGCAACCCGCGAATGCCCTTCAAAACGCACGGCGGGAAGATCAGGTGGATCGCCGGCTGAAATGTTACCTCTGTACGCCAGATTCGCGGTCCCCTTCATCTGTCTCCACTGTAGTGCGGGCCATTGGATCCGGGCGCTGAGATCAAAAGTGCCTCGAGCCGGAATATCCTGCAGCCCGAGCAATATCGCCAGCCGCCGAAAACGGATGCGGGATCCGGCCACCTGAAATTCCGAGTGTCGTTGCGGATTCCAACTCAGAGTTCCACTCCCTTCCAGCCGGCCGCCTTCAAAGCCGGCCTCCAGGCTTCCGATACTCGCCGCATCGGGGTCCAGCCGGAAGGCCGCATCGAGCTGCTGAAACGAGAGACCGGAGAGCACAATCTCGTCGGAGCGGGCTTCCCCCCGAAAGGAAAAATCCGTCCCTCGGCCGGACACGTTCCCATTGAGGGACAGCCTTCCCCTTCGCGGGCGATAGGGGAAGTCCACTTTGGCCAGTTCTTCCAGGTTGAGGGAGGCGCGGCCGTCAAGACTATAGGTTACGGCGCCCTTCAGGCTGACGTCGCCATGAGCCTGCAGCCCGAGTCCTTCAGAATCCACTTGGAATGAGTGAATCCGCACGTTGTCGTGGGCCCATTCGAAATCGACGAGAACACTCATATCCTCGACGTCCACGCCGTTGATCGACAGGTCGAGTGAAGTGAAACTGGTCCGGCCCCGATAGGTTCCCGACTCGGGCAGATACCGCAGTTCAGACGTCACTGCTCCCTCGGAGGACTGAATGAACACGGGGTTTTGCTCGACCAGGAGCAGCCCTTGACTGATCGTGAGGTGTTTGATTCCCAACCGGGTCGGCGAAAGCGGAGGCGTCGGATCCGCTCCACTTATTCGAAACAGGTTCGAAAGATCCGACCGCCGGTCGGGATCCGTGAGCAGGCGAATCCTGGGTGAATCGAGACGCACGTCATCCAGTGAAATTTCGGGCAGGAAGAAATGGGTGAACGAAAAGTCCAGCGAAATGTGATCACTTTCGAAAGCCGGTTCGGTGCCGGGATACGCTCGATTGAACAGTCGGAGATCGTGAATCTCCAGACGGGTATGCAGGAGATGGACTCTCGTCTGGCCGACTTCGACCAACAGGCTGAATTGTCGCTCGAGCCGCTCCACCACCCAGGCCTTGACCCAGGCGTCCAGCTTCAGGCTGACCGCGTAGATCGACGCAGCCGCCAGCAGCACGGAAAGAAGCAAGCCGAGCAGGAATCTTGGCCTGACCATTGTGCTTTTCATTCAATTGGAGGGCAGCGCAGGTCTGGAATATTATGTTAGCAGCCCGTAATAAAAGTCGTCACGGCATTCGACCGTCTCTGCATCGTGCGCGGACTGCGTTGCTATCGGCTCACGTATGGTCGAATATGCCTTGGAATTGACCGCCCGAACTGACGAATCCGGAGAGACGATGCCAGTCGCCGTTTGGAGCGTCATCTTCGCCATTGTATTGAGCGTTTACCCGGTGGCGGGGCAGCCGGGGCGTCTACCCGAGAAGGACCGGTGCCAGGGGAAACCCCCAGGGGCTTCCTGCTGGATGGAGCTGAGCAACCAGGCAGGATGCCATGTTTGGAATTCAAACTACCAGCCGGACGCGACTGCGACTTGGACAGGAGATTGTCTAGGGGGTATTCCGCAAGGGACCGGCACGCTGAAATGGGTCTGGGACGGCGGTAAGAAGACCAACGAATCAACCGGACTCCTCAAGCGCGGCAAACGTCATGGACGATGGGTCTGGCGGCACTCCAACGGGACTGTGCAAGAAGGCCCGTACGTCGATGGGAAGCGTCAGGGCCAATGGGTCGAGCGCGACGCGAACGGGACCACCCAGGAAGGCTCCTACGTCGCCGGAAAGCGCCACGGCCAGTGGGTCTTCCGGCTTGAGGACGGGTCGGTCCAAGAAGGGCCGTATGTGGCGGGACAACGCCAGGGCCGGTGGGTCGAAACCTACGCGCGCGGCAGGGTCCAGGAAGGCCCGTATGTCGCCGGGAAGCGCGAGGGCCGGTGGGTCGTACGGCTTGAGAACGGAGGTGTCCAAAAGGGGCGGTATGCAGAGGGGCAACGCCAGGGTCCGTGGGTCGAAACCTACGCGGACGGAACCGTTCAGCAAGGCCCGTATGTCGCCGGGACGCGTCACGGCCAATGGGTTCTGCGATTCAAGGATGGAGGCGTCCATGAGGGACCGTTTACGGCAGGCCAGCGTCAGGGCCGGTGGGTCGAGCACCATCCCGACGGGACCGTCCAGGAGGGACCGTACATCGCAGGACAACGCCAGGGCCCATGGGTCTTCCGCCATCCGAACGGGACCGTGGCCGAAGGGCCCTTCCTGGCGGGGCGGCGTCAGGGAGAGTGGACTATTCGTTTCCAGGACGGAGGGGTCCAGGAAGGGGTTTACGAAGGGGGACAGCGCCAGGGTCGATGGGTGCTGCGCGGGGCGGACGGAACCGTCGAGGAAGGCCCCTTTGTGGCGGGACGGCAGCAAGGCCGTTGGGTCCAGCGATTCGCTGACGGGACCGTCGCCGAAGGGCCATACGCAGCGGGGCGGCGTCACGGAAAATGGAGCTTTCGCTACCCCAACGAAACCGTAGCGGAAGGGCCCTTCGCGGCAGGGTATCGCGAAGGCTGGTGGGTCTTTCGGCTTAAGGACGGGGGTGTCCAGGAAGGTAACTATTCGGCGGGGAAACGTCAGGGTGGATGGATCGAGCGCTACGCGACAGGAACCGTAGCGGAGGGCCCGTATGCGGAAGGGCAGCGCCAGGGCCAGTGGATCTGGCGCCATCTGGATGGGACCGTGGAAGAAGGCCCGTACGTGGACGGACAGCGCCAGGGGCCATGGATCGAACGCCACGGGAACGGCACGGCCGCCGAAGGGCCCTTCGTGACGGGGCAACGGGAGGGTCACTGGATCTATCGGTTCAAGGACGGAGGGATCCAGGAGGGTCCCTACCTGGCAGGTGAGCGTCAGGGTCGATGGGTCTCGCGCCATGCGGACGGGACCACCGAGGAAGGCCCGTATGTGGCGGGGAAGCGTCACGGCGAATGGATCGTGAACGCCAAGGACGGGGCGGTGGAAAAAGGCCCCTACGCGGCCGGGCAACGTCAGGGCCAATGGGTTGAACGACAAGCGAACGGGACGGTCGCTCAAGGGCCGTATGAGGCGGGGCAGCGCCATGGGCGGTGGTTCGAGCGTCACGCAGACGGAACCGTTGCGGAAGGCCCCTATGTCGCCGGAAGGCAGCACGGGCACTGGATCCTGAGACTGGCGGACGGGACCGTTTTGGAAGGGCCGTATGTCGAGGGCCAACCTCAGGGCCGTTGGGCGGAACGCTACACGAATCGCCAGATTGCGCCGTGACTCGTCTGGAGAATGTTCACCCCCTTCGTTGGTGCAGGAAGGAAACCCGGACTTTCTCGACTTCACTGAAGAGTTTGCTGCGGACTTGGCCGGCCCCGGCCGGCGTCACGGACGCGGCGATGGAATCGACCAGGGTGTACCGGCGTCCCGTGTACGCCGTGCTGGAGCCCGGCTTCCGGCTGCTCCCGGTCAACGCGCGGCACCTGAAGCATGTTCCCGGGCGCAAGAAGGATGTCAGGAACTGGTATGGGTACCAAAGTGACTCAATGAAAGGATGACGCCGACAACATGGCAGGACACAAGTGGAACTCAAAGCAGCTCGGTATATTCGGATTCCTGACGGGCCTGTTTTTTGTCTCGTTGATCGTGATGAGGACAGAGGGTGCATCAGGATGGATCATGGGCCTCGTGGGCACGATTTTTGTCTTTATACTGGGCTTTGTCGCCGACCGGTTCAATCAGAAGGTTTCCCGCACAGGTAGCCGCAATGCTCTCGGAAACCATTCCGTGAAATCGAAGCAGGATCGATCATGAAACACTTTCCGGCGATTTCGAGATGGGCCGTCGCAGTACTGCTATTGGGCTTGGCCCTGGCTTCATGGTGGTATGCCGTGGCCTGGTTCGAGGCAACTTTCCCCAGCTTGAACCAGAGCCTCCGGGATTTCTGGAATCACCCCTACCTCACCCTTGGAAACTTCGGGTTGACCTTGGCCTTTCTGGTCAAAGCCGCGCTGTTTCTTGCCCTCCTCTGGATCTTCACACGAGTCTTGAGCTCGATCTTCCGGACTCAGATCCTGGACAAGACCGCACTTGGGGAGGGACGAAAATTCTCGTTGCAAAGATTGACCTCGTACACATTCTTCGCCGTCGGCGCTGTTACGGGGCTTAACGTTCTGGGCATCGACCTGAGCAGCCTCACCCTGTTCAGCGGCGCACTTGGAATCGGCCTCGGCCTCGGCTTTCAGCCAATCGTCAAGAACTTTGCGTCGGGACTCATCCTGCTGGTCGAACAGCCAGTCAAAGTGGGCGACCGGGTGCAGGTGGAAGATCTGCAGGGAGATATCCTGCACATCGAGTCACGGGCGACATGGGTCCGGACGAACGAGAACGTCGTCATGATCGTTCCCAACTCCGAGTTCATTGAGGGACGAGTGACGAACTGGACGGCGAACGATCGGAATGTTCGCATCAACGTACCGTTGGGCGTGTCGTACGGAAGTGATCCCGAGCAGGTGCGGGCGGTACTGATGCGAGTCGCAATAGACCATCCGGATGTCCTGGACGATCCGGAGCCGGATGTCATCTTCACTGGATTCGGAGATAGCTCCATCGACTTCGAGGTCCGTGTCTGGACCTCCCGTCAGGTGACGACACCCAAGATCATCGCCAGCGACCTGTACTTCGCCTTGTTTGCCGCGTTCAAGCAAGAGGGAATCGAAATACCCTTTCCCCAGCGGGATCTCCATCTGCGCTCGGTCGCTCCCACTGTTCTGGACCAGTCGGCAGGCCGTAACAGTGGCGGCGACCCTGATCCAAACGAAGGGGTACATCATTAAGGACCAAACATTGTTGCGTAGCCGCCCGAAGCAAGAGCCGTCATCGCCGGGTCCGCATCCCGGCAGACTGCGTTGCCCCTCGGTCACCCGCTCCGGGTATGCTCCCTCAGAGCGACTCGTCCGGCGGCACAGCTTCGGTTCCGGTTCTGCGTGGGACTTACGCCTCGCGCTGCTGGAGGAGGGAAACCGTGATGAAACAACAGACGCGGCAAGTTGCGGCGAGCGCCGGGACAGCCTCCGCGCCGGGATACGGTTTCGGCACGGCTCCGGTCTTCCTGGCATCCATCAGCACCATCCTGGGAGCGATCCTCTTCCTGCGCTTCGGCTACGCCGTCGCCCACGTGGGACTCTGGGGCAGCCTCATGATCATCCTGATCGGGCACCTGGTGACCATTCCCACCGTCCTGGCCGTGTCCGAGATCGCCACCAACCGCCGCGTGGCCGGTGGCGGCGCCTACTACATCATCAGCCGATCCTTCGGCACCAACATCGGGGGCACCATCGGGATCGCGCTCTACGTCTCCCAGGCCATTTCCGTCGCCTTCTATCTGGTGGCATTCGCAGAAGCGTTCGAACCGGTCTACGAGTGGGTTGCCGCAGAGTATGACATGACGGATCCCGACCCCCGCTGGGTGAGCCTTCCCTGCACGCTCTTGCTGGTCGTGATGATGCTCACCGTAGGAGCCAAGCTCGGCGTCGGCGTACTCTGGGTCGTCAGTGCGGTTCTGGGGGCCGCGATCGCGGCGTTTCTCCTGGGCCAGGGACCCGAGTCGATTCGGCCGGAAGGACTGAACCTGACGGCTCGAATCGAGGGCGGTGACGCCTTCGGCATCGTCTTCGCGACCTGTTTCCCGGCGTTCACGGGCATGATCGCAGGCCTCGGACTCTCGGGCGACCTGCGGAATCCGCAGCGGAGCATACCCCTGGGCACCATCGGCGCAACCCTGGCCGGCATGGTCGTCTATGCCCTGGTGGCCATCAAGCTGGCTCAAAGCGCGACGCCGGAGGCACTCGCCGGCGATCAGTTCATCATGGCGCAGATCGCCCTTTGGGGCCCGGCGATCTACGTGGGACTGGGCGCCGCCGCCTTTTCGTCCGCATTGGGTTCGATTCTAGTGGCGCCCAGAACCCTCCAGGCGTTGGCCCGGGACAAAGTGCTTCCCGTGCCGAAACTGAATCGCCTGTTGAGAAAAACTCGAGGCAGGGCCCGGGAACCCGTGGCCGCGATCTACGTTTCAGGAGTCATCGCGGTCCTGTTCGTGATCTTGGGAGACGTGGATTTCATCGCGCAGATCCTCAGCATGTTCTTCATGGTCACCTACGGCGCCCTGTGCACGGTCTCGTTCCTCGAATACTTCGCCGGGAATCCCTCCTATCGGCCGACCTTCCATTCCCGTTGGTACCTGTCTCTCCTCGGTGCGGTGATGTGCGGGTTGATGATGATCCAGATGAACATCCTCTACGCGTTCCTCGCGCTTTCGCTGATGGTCGCCACCTATTTCGGACTCATTCGCAGCCGCAAGGGAGAGCGCGACCTCACCGCAATTTTCCAGGGGACCATGTTCCAACTGACCCGCCGCCTCCAGATCATTCTGCAGAAGAACCGCGTGGAGCAGACGGAAGGAGGCTGGCGGCCGTCGATCGTCGCCGTGACCCGTTTCGGGGAACGCAGACTGGGCCACTTCGACCTCTTGCGCTGGATCAGCCATCGCCATGGTTTCGGCCATTTCATTCAATTCTTCCAAGGCGACTACACTTTCGCCGGGGAGACCCGGGCCCGGGCCCACGTGAACAGACTCATCGAGCGGAGCGAGATCAGCGGAGCGGGCATCTTCGTGGACTCCCTCATCTGTCCTTCATTCGACATGGCGCTGGCCCAGACGCTTCAGATGCCGGGAATCTCGGGACTACCCAACAACTGTGTCCTCCTGGAATTCGACAAGGAGCATCCGGAGGAGGTCGAAGAAACCCTGCGGGGCGCCCGCCTCGCCGCCGAATCGAACTTCAACGTCCTGGTGTTGCGGTCCGCCAAGTACCGATTCGGCTACCGGTCTTCCATTCACATCTGGGTGACCGAGGACAACCTGTCCAACGCTCCATTGATGTTGATGCTGGCCTACATCATTGTCGGCCACCCCGAATGGAGGCGGGCCGAGATCCGATTCTTCGCTTGCCTCGACTCGGAACACGCGGAACGGGAAACGCATCACCTTTCCGACATGATGACCGTGGGCCGGCTTCCCATCTCCAGACAGAATGTGACCTCCGTCTGCTGCGCAACACAGGAAGACCTGGAGAAAGAGGTTGCGGCCCTGTCCTCCAAGGCCGATCTGGTCATCGCGGGGATGACCGCCGACGCCCTCCGTTCCGATCAGGCGAAGCAGTCGCTCCGAGCCTTCGGTGGGGCGAACGACGTGCTGTTCGTCCACTCCTCCGAGGCCATCGTGATCGAGTGAACCGTTGATGCGCCCCGCTCGAGTTCAGAAGCTCACGTGGACCCGGGCTCCGACCACGCCCTGGGTTCCCTTGGCCGATCTTCCGCCGGAACCGAAGATCAACTGAAAATCAGGAGTCAATGCGAAGTTTCGAGTGACCTGCCACCGGTAGTAGGTCTCCAGCACTTTCTCTGAGGTATGGGATTCCCCGTCATCGATCCGGAACGCCTGTGAGAAGGCGAGGCCCAGGGCGGAGTCCTGGAGGCCCTCACCAGCGAACCGCCACTGGATCCCCCCCGAATACGAAGACCGGACCGGACCGAAGACCAGGGAGCCCGGTCCGGAATTGCCCACTCCGTAACGTCCGAACACTCCGACGCGCGCACTGACCCACTGGTCCGCGCTCACGTAGATTCCGCTGACGCCCCCTTCTCCAGCGACGTTGCCGAGAGTCATGCCGACGCGCCAATTGCCCGGATAGTTCCCCATTACCGTCCGCAATGCCGCTTCCGTCGTCCACAGTGGAGAGGTGAAGGCCCGCTCGGTCCTGGAAACCGCGTAACCCAGGCGCAAGGCGACGCCTTTGAATCTCTCGTGCTCCAACGGCCGTTCATATTCCCCGACCAAGCCGGGCGCGATGACCCCGGTCTTGTAGGCGGCGCCGTTAACGAAGGCGCTGTTGACGAACTGTCTCACTTCGTTGTTGGCGAATTGGTTGGTGTCGAAGTAGTCCGAGATGTCCAGAACGCCGGCTCTCGCGCTCAGGCGATTGCCTCCCCAGCGAAGTCCCTGCTCATAGAAGGCCTTTCCCAGGTAGAGATTTCCCCGCGCGATGGGCTCGTTGAACCGGCTGCGATCGCTGGCGACGTCGTTGAAGCTGCTGAAGGACGCCGGACCGCCGACGGCGGAGCTGTCGAAGGGTCCGCCTGCAGCCCCGATCTGAACGAAGAAGTAGCCCTCGTCCCAGACCTGGCTTCGAGCGGGCAGAGCTCTCAACGTAAAGTTCACGCGAGTCCTTCCAAAGACCGAGGTCAGGTCCGGCGTATTGCCCGGTACCGTCGCCATCTGCACTCCCGAAGTGACGTCGCCGGTCATGACCATGCGTTCCGTGATGGGCAACTCCTGGAACTGCTCAATGGCTTGGCGAAAGCCTTCCTGACCCTTGGTCAGACTCCTCGCCCGGAGAGGTTCTTCGGGCCCGGGCTCCGTGACGGGGTCTCCTGGCGCAACCTTGTCAACGTCGGGGGTCTCCGAGGGCTGACCGTCAGGGTCCGCCAACTCGCTCCCGAGGAGCGCTAAAGAGGCGATGTGACGCACCGGCACGGCGGCGCGTCCCGAGTCCGCCAAGCGACGTCCCAGCTCCCGAAAGAGGCGATCCAACTGTTGCCGGCGCTCGTCTTCGGTGAATTCCGATGTGACCTCCTCCTCCAGGTAGGCCTGAGAGAGTTCTCGCAGCAACGCCCTGCGCCAGTCTTCGCCGGTTGCGGCCAGACCGGACCCGGTCGCGAGACCGGTCAGCAACCCAACGATTGCCAGAACCCGAAACATTCGGATTTTCCGAGCCCAACCGAACTGTTTTTTGAAGTCAATCGGACGAATCCCTGATTGCATGGTCATCTTCCTTTTCTGCGGGATCGGAAATCTCTAATCCGCGATTGAAATCGAAAAGCGGACCTCGTCTCGGCTGGTCTGATCCGGGCTTCGGTCGAACCCTCCTCTTCTGCACGGCAGATTCTGCCCGAGCCGTCTCTTTGGCACGCGATTCTATCGATCTACCGAGCGTGTACGCCCTCGGCTGGGTGGTGTCAAGCGGAGAAAACCAGGGGCCGTGCCACCCGACGGTCGACACCCCCCGGGCGGCTGGTCACGCGCCGCTCTCTCGGATAGAATCCGCCTTTATGCGAGGACTCTTTCTCATAGTATGGCTGCTTTGCCTTGCCCTCCTGCACGGATGCGGTCCGTCGGATCCAGGTGGCGCCGACTCGACGGAGAGACAGGACGAACTGCCGATCCCTTCGGTCACCATCTCCCTGAGCTCGAAGCTCACCAATCTGGACATTCTGGGCTCCACCCATCAGCCCAGCATCGTCACCCTGTACCTGATCGCCGGACAGCTCTTCCGGCTGAATCACGACTGGTCGGTGGAGCCGGAGCTGGCCGAATCGATGGAGGTCTCCGGCGACGGCCTGACGGTCACCGTGACCCTGAAGGAGGGGCTGGTCTATTCGGACGGCACGCCGGTCACCAGCCGGGACGTCGTCTTCGCCTACACGCGAAACCGCGATCATCCGGGGCCGTTCTTCGCGCTGCTGCTGGCGCCCATCCGCCAGGTCGAGGCGCCAGACCCCAAAACGGCCGTTTTCCACCTGAAGGAACCTTACCTGGATCTTTCTTTGGCTCTGGCCCACATGGCCATGGGCATCCATCCGCAGTCCCGGATCGAAGAGGACCCCGATTACTTCCGCCATCCGGTCAGCTCCGGCCCCTACGTGCTGACGGAATGGATTCCGGGCGCCTCGAAGTGGGTCATCGAGTCCAATCCCAACTATGTCCGGGGTCCCA
>JAPOYZ010000570.1 GCA_026706325.1 Candidatus Aminicenantota bacterium | reverse complement strand
GAGGTAGTAGGTGACTCCCACCCAGTTGAAGAAGGAGCGCGCGCCGAGATCAAACCCGGCGGCAGTGAGCGCGCTTCGGAGGTCGCCTCTCTCGAAGTCGAAGGGGACCAGGTGCAAACGAGCGGGAATCTCCAGGTTCGCGGCGGCCAGCCGTTCCACCTTCAGGCGAATCATCTCCGCTCGGTCGACTTCGAATACGGTCAGGTCCAGGTCCGGCCGGCGGAAGGCGAAGGAATCGAAGCCGGAGCCCAGGATCACGTATTGCGTCGCGCCGTTTTCGGCCGCCGCCTCGAGCTTTTCTTCGGCGAACCGGGCGCGGGTCAACTGCTGGATGCTGATGGGCACCAGTTTGTTCATGACGATCTTCGCCAGCACCCAGTCGAGGAGACGCGACGCTACGATTCTTCGCCACCGCTTTCCCAACAGGTGGATGGCGAACGGATCTTCGAAGATATGGGGTTTCCGGTGCCGAAGCAGGTGCCGGGCGCGGCTCACCGTCGCGAGTTCGGCGGTGCGGCTGGCTCCGGTGCGGTCACGATCGTCGGTTGGTGCGGCCACGGCTTCCTTACGTCCGGCTCGGCCTGGATCGGTACGGCGCCATTGTATCCTGGTTGAGCCGGGCCGGCACATCGTTGGTCATGGCGGCAGGCGGGAATCTCACGGCGTGAAGCGGCGTCGAAGGACGGGTTACAACCAGCCGTCGTTGCAGTAAACTCCTAAAATACAGTCCGATGGCCATGGAGCCGGATCGTCCGAACGTTACGCCGGGAATCCTCGGATTCCGGGAAGGCAAGTGAGTTATGCCGTTCTTTCGACGCTTTGCGCGGGTGTCATTGCTGGTCCTCTGGAGTTCCGCGGCGGCGAACCTCGCCGCCGGCACCGGAGGCGATGTGTTCCGGGAGCTGGCGGACGAATACCGGGACCGGATCCGGCCTCTGACCCAAGAGTACTGCTTGTCGTGCCACTCCACCGAGCAGCAGGTGGGCGAGCTGGACCTGGAACAGTTCGCGACCCTGACCGACGTGAGGGGCGGCACCAAGTCCTGGCTCAAGGTCATCGAGATGCTGGACAACGGCGAGATGCCCCCCGGGTTCGCCAAGCAGCCGGCGTCCGGACAGAAGCGGCAGCTCAGGGACTGGGTGGACCGCTATCTCCAGGCCGAGTCATTGGCCAATGCCGGTGACCCGGGTCCCGTCGTCCTGCGGCGGCTCAACAACGCCGAGTACACCTACACCATCCGCGATCTGACCGGGATCGATCTGGACCCGGCCCGGGAGTTCCCCACCGACAGCGCGGCCGGCGAGGGGTTCACCAACACCGGAAACGCGCTGGTCATGTCGCCGGCGCTCCTGCGCAAGTACCTGGACGCCGGCAAGGAGATCGCCAGTCACGCGGTGCTGCTGCCGGACGGATTCCGGTTCTCGCCCCATAGCACGCGGCGCGACTGGACCGACGAGGTCCTGGCCCGGATCCGAGGTCTATACGGCCGGTATGTGGAGACGGCGGACTTCGGAGTCGGTTCCGCGGTGGGCAACCTTGCCGTTCACAGCGACACTCGAATGGGTTTGGCTGGACGGTTGCCTTTGGAGGAGTACCTGTCCACCACTCTATCGGAACGGGACGCCCTCAAAAGCGGCCGGAAGGACATCGGGACGGTCGCCCGGGAACGCGGGCTGAGCGCCAAGTACCTGGACACCCTCTGGACCCGTCTTGCGGCTCCTGAGTCCACTTTGCTGCTGAACGACCTCCGGGCCGCATGGAAGACCGCCGGGCCGGAAGACGCCTCCTTCCTGGCCGACCGGATCAGAGCTTGGCAGAAGGGCCTCTGGACCTTCGGACCGGTGGGCCTCATCGGGCGGAAGGGTGGCCCGTCCCGTTGGATGGAGCCGGTGAATCCCCTGGTCACGGAGAAGAAAGTCTGTTTCTCCCTTCCGCAATTCGCGGACGGCCGGGAGCCGGAAGATTTCGTCTTCTCACTCGTAGCGGGCGATGCCGGCGACGGAAACGACAACGATTTCGTGGTGTGGCAGGAACCGCGCCTGGTGGCGCATGGACGGCCCGACATCCTGCTACGCGATGTGAGAAGGCTGGCCCGATCGTTGGAGGGGGTGGACGGAGGCGGCGCGTCCGGTTGGGGCGTGGACCCGGAACTGTTCGGCCGGCATCCGGACGGCCGGGCCATCGATGCCAACTCCCTCTGTGTCCAAGCGCCGTCGGTGATTCAGGTTCGTATTCCGGGCCGTCTCGCTGCCGGCTACGATTTTGTCACGCACGCCGTGTTGGAGAGGCAGACCGGCAAGGAAGGGAGCGTCCAGGTCGACCTGCTCCCCGGAACGGCGTCCGCCCCATCCGGTCTCCTTCCCAGCCAGGTCATGGTGACCTTCTCCAGGGTCACGCAGGTCTTCTCGGAGAGCCGGGCCGTTTCCTTCCTGCGGCCCATCCTCATTGCTTCGGAGACTCCGATGCGGGCCCGGATGGAGGCGGCGTTCGACGAGCACAGGAAGCTCTTTCCGTCCGCCCTCTGCTACAACCAGATCGTTCCCGTGGACGAAGTTCTCACCATCAACCTCTTCTATCGGGAGGACGACCATCTCGCCCGTCTCATGCTGGAACCGGAGGAGGAGGCCCGGCTGGACCGGCTCTGGGACGAGCTTCACTACGTGAGCCACAGCGCGTTCCAGCGGGTATTGGCCCTGGACCTGCTGATGGAGGCGTTCCAGGGAAACGGCCTGGAGGATCGGTCTCAGTACGAGGCCGTGATCCCATTGCGTCAACTTTACGACGCGGATGACGCGAAGTTTCGGAAGCGTCTCCTTCGCGACGAGCCGGTCCAACTGGACGCCCTGGTCGATTTTGCCGCCCGGGCCTATCGGCGTCCCCTGAGCGCCGGCGAGAAGGACCGGTTGCGGGGACTCTATCGCCGGCTTCGCGACGAAGAGATGGACCACGAGGAGGCGTTTCGGTTGACGCTGGCCCGCATGCTGGTCTCGGCGCCCTTCCTGTACCGGTTGGAAGAGGCGCCCGCCGGTTCCGGAGGTCCGGTCTCCGATTGGGAGTTGGCCAACCGGCTGAGCTACTTCCTCTGGTCGTCGCTTCCGGATGAGGAGCTCCGCTCCCTGGCTGCCGCCGGGCGCCTGCAAGACCCTGAGGTCCTGTCCCAACAGGCCCGGCGCCTGCTCGGAAGCCCGCGAGTGCGGCGCCTGGCCACCGAGTTCGCCTGCCAGTGGCTGCACATCCACGAATTCGACACCCTGGACGAGAAGAGCGAGAGGCACTTCCCCGAGTTCGCCGATCTGAGGACGGACATGTACGAGGAGTCGATCCGGTTCTTCACCGACCTGTTTCGACGCGACGCCTCGCTGCTGACCCTGCTGGATTCGGATCACACCTTCCTGAATCAGCGGCTGGCCCGCTTCTACGGAGTCGAGGGCGTGGAGGGGGAGGACTGGCGCCGGGTGGAAGGGGTCCGTTCGCAGGGCCGCGGCGGAATCCTGGGCCTCGCCACGACCCTGGCCCGGCAGTCCGGCGCCTCGCGCACCAGTCCGATTCTGCGGGGCAACTGGGTCAGCGAGGTCCTCCTGGGGGAGAAGCTTCCCCGGCCGCCCCAAGACGTGCCCCAGTTGCCCCCGGATGAGATCGCCACCGACGGTCTGACCGTGCGGGAGCTCGTGGCGCGGCACAGCAGCGATCCCCAGTGTTCCGGCTGTCACCTGAAGATCGATCCCTTCGGATTCGCCCTGGAGGGGTATGACGCCATCGGGCGCCGCCGCCAGCACGATCTGGGAGGGCGCGTCATCGATACTCGGACCACCCTTCCGGACGGGACCGAAATCGACGGATTGTCCGGACTCCGGGATTACCTGGTCCGGAAGCGGCGGGACGCCATTTTCGGCCAGTTCTACCGCAAGCTTCTGGGTTACGCCGTCGCCCGCGAGGTCCAACTCTCGGATCAGCCGCTCCTCAACGAGATACGGGACCGCATGGCGGAAAACGATTACCGTTTCTCGGTCGCCGTCGACATGATCGTCCGGAGCCGGCAGTTCCGGGAGATCCGGGGCCGGGAGTTGCAACTGGCCCGCTCGGCGGGAGCGGGAAACCTGGAATGAGGGGGGATTGGAGCACCGGCCGGAAGGTGAACTCCGCTCGGCGGAATGAGCCGCCGGCCGGATTCTGCGGCGGCGATATTTCGCGGGTTCCTGTGCTAAAATCGCGGCCAAGACCCTTGGACGTGCACCAGCGAGGCGCATCATGAAGATTCAGCAACATTCTCGTCGGACATTCCTGCGTGGCGTCGGCGTCACCATGGCGTTGCCGTGGATGGAGTCGCTGCCCGTTTGGGGCGCCGCAACCAAGGCGGCCGTCAACGGCGGAAACCAGGCGCCGCTGCGCTTCGCCGTCCTGTTCTCCGGCAACGGCTTTCACACCAAGCATTGGTGGGCCGAGGGAGAAGGATCCGAAATGCGGCTGGGCCGGGTGCTGGAGCCGCTGACCGATTTCCGCGAGAAGCTGACCTTCGTCCGGGGCCTCTACAACGAAGAAGCCCTCAAGGGGAACATCCACAGTTCCCAGACCGGCAACCTCCTTTCGGGAGCGCCGTTGGAGTCGGGAGGGGGAATCCGCTCCGGGACGAGCGTGGATCAGGTCATCGCCCAGCGCTATGGACGGTCGACGAAGGTGCCGAGCCTGGTCCTGGGTTGCGAGCGGTCCAATCCGGGAATCCACAAGAACTACTCCATGCTCTACAGCTCCCACATCTCCTGGAGCTCGCCCACGGCGCCCACGCCTCTGGAACTCTATCCGGCCCTGGCCTTCGACCGCTTGTTCAAGGACGAAGTCGAGCGCGGAGACCGGAGCGTGCTGGATGCCGTTCTGGAAGAGGCCCACTCCTTCCGGCGGTCC
This sequence comes from Candidatus Aminicenantota bacterium, assembly GCA_026706325.1. Classification (GTDB taxonomy): domain Bacteria; phylum Acidobacteriota; class UBA6911; order RPQK01; family JAJDTT01; genus JAJDTT01. Next base: position 7,660 of record JAPOYZ010000570.1, on the reverse strand, counting down.
ATCAGCTCGCGGGACCAGTACAAGTTGGACGAGTACCTCAATTCGGTGCGTGAGGTGGAGCAGCGCATCGAGCGGTCCGGCAATAGGGGCGAGTTGCAGGGTTGGCGGCCGACCCTGGACAAGCCCAACGTGCCGCGTCCTCCCGACGGCATTCCTCAGGATCTGGAAGAGCACATGCGGCTCATGTGCGACATCGTGGTACTGGGATTCCAGACCGACGCCACCCGCGTCTGCACCCTCAAGCTCAACAACGACCACAGCTACCTCTTGTTTCGCCACCTTGGCGTCGACGTGGGCCACCACGAGCTGTCTCACCGCGACAACGAAAAATGGCTGCGGGTGAATCAATTCTTCCTGGAGCAGTATGGCTACATCGCCCGGAAGCTGGACCAGATCCAGGAGGGAGAGCGGACGGCGCTGGACAACTCGGTGCTCATGTACTGCTCCAGCATGCTCACGGGCCGGCACGACGCCACTCAGTTGCCGGTGGTGCTCCTGGGCGGAGGTGGCGGCCAGATTCAAGGGGGGCGGATCCTGGACTACCGGGAGCGGCCCAACCGGAAGATGTGCAGCCTCTACTTGTCGTTGCTCGACAAGTTCGACGTCCACTTGGAGCGCTTCGGCGACTCGGACCAGCGTCTGACGGAGATCTGAATCGATCGATCACCGTGTGGATGTCCGGAATTTCCAGGGCACCCGCCAAGGGACCTCTCTTCCGGGTCCCACTCCTCTCAGACCGCCGCTTTCAGGATCTCGGCGATTCGCCGGCCCACGATCTTCGCCTCTCCCGGCTGCAGGGTCCACACCAGGACTTCCAGTTGCTCTTTCTCCCAGGGACGGGCAATGATGGAGGGTTCCCCGTCGCGGAGCTGTTCGACGACCTGGTCCCGGTGGATCGGGACCCGGGACCGGTCCCATCCGATGTGCAGTTGAGGCGAATGGTTGGCGATGGGGGGGACGAACCTCCCGGTCCGGGTTCCCGGTATCTTCTCGACGCTCTTGGCGATGGTTTCGACCCGCCGGTCCCACTCTTTCCAGTCCTTCTCGTGATCGAGCTCGAGGTAGGTCTCCACCGCCACCATCATGGCCAGCATCTCTTCCTTGTTGACCTTCATGCCCCGGCCGATGCTGTCGGCATGGGGCAATCCGTTGAGCCTGGCGGCTGCGATCAGATCCTTTCGCCCCAGCAACAGCCCGGTGCTCTGAGGACCGCGCATCGCCTTGCCCCCGGAGAAGGTGACCAGGTCGAACCCCATGCGGATGAATTTGCTGAGATTCTCCACGGGTGGGACGTCGGCCGCGCAATCGATGAAGGTGGGAATCCCGAGCTTCCTGCCCAGCCCGGCGAACTCGGCCGCCTGAATCCGGCCCTTCTCGTCGGCCAGGTTGAGAAACAACATCATGGCCGTCTGTGAACCGGCTGCTGCCTCCAGTTCTTCCGCCGTCTCCACCTCCACCATCCGGACCCCGCAGTTACGCACGGCGTGGTCGTAGACGAATCGATGCGACTTCTGGATGATGACCTCGTGGCGCATTCCGGAGGTGTCCGGAAGGCGGCGTATGAACTCCTGGTTGTTCCCGGTCATGCAGGCGGCCGTACCCAGCGTCAGGGCGGAGGCGGCCCCGGCGCTGACCAGGGCGGCCTCCGAGCCGACCAGGGAAGCGATCCGCTCGCCCACGGCGTCGTGGAGTTCGTCCAGGTTGACGAATCTCCGGGTGGCGTATTCCCAGGCATGCATCACTTCGGGCCGCATCAAGCTGCCCGAAAGGGCCGTGGAGGTTCCCGCCGCGTTGATGATGGGGCGGACGCCGAGTTCGGCAAAATAGTCTCGATTGTTCAATCTGCCGAACAACGGCCGGAAATTGGCCAGGAAGGGCGAGGTCGACAAAAGGGTCAAGAACCATCTCCGGTTGAACATGGGCCGGTCTCCTCCAATGGCGGGTTCATGGGAATGACGTCAGCCTGAGATTACGCCGCCGCCTTGCATTCTGGCAAGCCGGATCGGAGGGGGAGGCGAATACCGGCGATGACTCTACGCCGCAGCCAAACCGGGAACGATGGTGGCCTTGACGCATCGCATCCCGGACGCGGCTTCGGTGGCCGCCATGATCCCTTCCCGGCTGAACGGGAAGAGGACCTGCATCCGGTCCCACGGATAGCGATCCAGGCACCGTTCCAACATCCGGATTCCCAGCGGAATGTCGTTGGCCGTGAAGGCCCAGCTCCCCAGTATGGTGATGTCCTTGGAGCAGATGCGGTGCCAGTTGGTCTCGATGGAGCCGGCGTCGGTGAACTGCCCCATCTCGACGTAGGTGCCCCCGTCCCGGAGCATCTCGATCCCTTCCGGGCCCGCCGACGGGTGCCCGCTGGCCTCCACCACCAGATCGGCTCCGAATCTTCCCGCCAGCCGGCGAACGGCTTCGATTCGGGCTCCAGGCTCCGGGTGTTCTTCCAACGAAACGGTGGCGGCGGCGCCGAAGCGGCGGCAGAGGGCCAGACGCGGATTCTCGGGCGCGCCGACCACCACCACCCGTCCGGCTCCCATCTCCTGAGCGGCCACCAGGCAGAGCAGGCCGATGGGACCCGATCCCTGGATGACCACCGTGTCGCCCGAGCGAAATCCGCCCGCCGAGACGGCCCGGTTCAAGGCCCGGACGCAACACGCGAGAGGCTCCGAGAGGGTGCCCCGCAACGACGGCAACCCCTCGGGCAGGCGGTAGATCTTGGTGGCAGGAAACATCTCCAGGTCGACGTAGACCATTTCGGCCCATCCGCCCCAGAGATGGGGGGGCTTCTCGAAGGGGATGTAGCGGCCGTAGTAGGTGGGTTGGAGACACTTGTTGGCCTGGGCCGGATAGTGGACGCAGTAGTAGCACTCGCCGCAAGGCATCAGCGGCGGGAGCATGACCCGGGCGCCCGATTCCAAGGGCTCTCCCATGAAGTCCGAATCGAGTTCCGGACCGATCTCCTCGATCACGCCCGCCAATTCGTGGCCCAGGGTCAGGGGCCAGGGGAGAGGTTTGGGCCAATGACCCTTCAATATGTGCAGGTCGGTGCCGCAGACGCCGCAAGCCTCGATCCGGATGAGCGCCGCCTTGCGGGGCGTCGCCGGCCTCGGGACTGTGCGGATACGCGGAGAAGTCCCGGGTCCGTCGTAGGTCGCCACCTGAATCCGGGTCATTTCGAGCGCCATTATGTCGCCGCCGGAGACGGCCGGCAAATGACCGTCTCCCCGAATTGCGTGCGGCAGAATGCCCGGCCGGGATCAGCTTGCGTCCGTGGCGACTTTCGCCGGAGGCTGGTACGCTTTACTGTGAACCTTCGCGTACGTGGATTCGTCGTGAGGGGCTGTTAACGGAAAGGAATCGAGGAATGGATCGCAGACAGTTTCTCAAGGAGACCGCCTTCACCACCGGCGGAGGATTGCTGGGATTGGAAGCCGCTCGGAGCCTCCGGCCCGGAAAAGCTCTGGCGGAGTCCGCTGCGGAGTCCGTGCGCGTCGGGATCATTACGGAGCCGGGAGGCCAGCACCTGAGCTGGTTCACCCGGGCCCTGGGCGTCCTGGACGGTGTCGAGATGGTCGCCGCCGCCGACGAGTCGGGCGAATTCTTCGAGCAGGGCCGCGAGTACCTGGGACCCCGGGCCTCCGAATTCCAGACCTACAAGGATTACCGCCGGATGATCGGAGAGGTTCGTCCCCAATTGGTGCTGATGGCCCTGGAGCCGGTACACACGCCCCCCGTGGTGGAGGCGGTCCTCCAAGGGGGAGGCCATGTGCTGACGGACAAGCCGGGCTGTGTGCGCCTGTCCGATTTCGAAAAGGTGGCCCGTCTGGCCGAATCCAAGAATCTGGAGTTGATGCTGGGCCTCACCAACCGGATCAATCCCGCGGCCCGAAAGGCCCGGGAACTGGTGGAATCGGGCCTCCTGGGGAAGCTCTACGGGACGTCGGTTCACCTGGTAGCGGACCACACCCGTCTGACCAAGCCCTCCTACTGGACCAAATGGGTGGCGTCCCGCGAGCGGGCCGGCGGCGGCAAGCTCATCTACCACGGAATCCACTACCTGGACCTGGTCCATTACATCGCCGGAGACACCATCACCGAGGTTGCCGGATTCGCCGAAAAGGTCGGCGACCAGCCGGTCGATCTGGAGGATTCGGCCGTCCTGGCCTACAGGATGAGTCAGGGAACGGTGGGAACCCTGAACACGGGCTACTATCTGCCCCGGGGATACAGCACCCTGGTCAAGTTCTGGGGATCGTTGGGCTGGCTCCAATTCGACCTGGCCGCCGGACCCCCCATGACCTGGTACTCGACGCATCCGGACGCCCCGGGCAAGGTCCGATCCTTCTACTACCCCCAGGAACCGAACACCTACACGCTGATGATGGAAGAGGCGGTGAACGCCGCTCGCGGGCTGGGCCCGTTTCCCATCACCACCCGGGAGAGCTTGAATTCACTGAGGGTGGTCTTCGCCGCCTACGATGCGGCTCGGGAAGAGGCCAGCCGGACGGTGGCCTATTCCGGATAGCGGTGAACCGGGAGGTCCGGGAGAAGAGGACGATGTCGGAGATCCCCAAAGTCGGCTGGGGCATCATTGGCGCCGGAGATATCGCGCACCGGGTGATGGCGCCGGCCATGCGGGAATGTCCCCACAGCGAGCTGGCGGCGGTGACCCGGACGACCCTCCAGGGAGCCCGGGAATTCGCCCGCATGCACGGCGCCAGGCGCGGCTACGACAAGCTGGAGGATCTGCTGGGCGATTCCGAAGTCGAGGCCGTCTACGTGGCGACTCCCGTAGCCCGGCATCTGCCGGATACGCTGGCTGCTGCCGCCGCGGGCCGGCATGTCCTTTGCGAGAAGCCGCTGGCGCTGAACGTTGCCGAAGGCGAGGAAATGGAGGAAGCCTGCCGGCGGGCCGGGATCACCTTCATGACCTGTTACTACCAGCGGTTCAATGCCCGGCATCGCAAGCTGAAGGAACTGCTGGAGGTGGGCGCCATCGGGCAGGTCACTTCGGCGCGGGTCAACTTCTCGGGCCGGAGTCCGGTCAATCCGAAGGCTTGGCGCCAGAACCCGGCGTTGGGTGGAGGCGGTCCCTACATGGACAATGCGTCTCATGCCGTCGACCTGCTGCGCTTCTTCCTGGGCGACGTGGTCGAGGTGGCCGCCTTCACCGACGTGCTGTCGGGCGACTATGCCGTGGAAGATACGGCCAGTTCCCTCCTGCGCATGACGAACGGCGCCCAGGCCGTCGTCACCGCCCACTGGAGCAGCGGGGACCCGGACGAGGACCGCAACTCCATGATCGAGATCGTGGGAACGGAGGGAATCCTCCAGTCCTCACCGCTGCATGAGAAGTTTTCCCGGGGACGATTGTTGTTGGCCACCCGTCAGGGTGAGGAGAGGTTCGAGTTCGAAGAGAGCACCCACGTTCAGGTTCTGACCGAGTTCGCGGCGGCCCTGGCCGAAGGCCGCGATCCGGCCATCACCATCCAGGATGGAGTGGCCGCCCAGCGGGTCGTGGAGTCGGTCTATGCCTCGTCCCGGAGCGGCCGGGCCATCCGGCTGAATTAGAGGACGAACAGAGGAGAATTCGCCATGTCCGAAGACATTCGCGTCGGCATCATCACCAAGCACCGGGGACCCCACCTGAGCCATTACATGAGGTCGTTCGCCACTTGCCGGGGAGTGAAGCAGGTGGCCATCGCCGACTCCACCGGACGCCATTTCAAAGACGCCGGGGAGATCCTCAAGGAGCGCTATCCGGAGTTCAAGACCTACCGGAACTACCGGCGAATGCTATCCGCCGAGAAGCCGCAACTGGTGCTGGTGACCATGGAGGCGCACATGGCGCCCAAGCGGATCCAGGCCGCCCTGGAGTCCGGCGCACACGTCGTGTGCGAGAAGCCATCCTGTGTCCGAATCGAGGACTTCCGGAAGCTGGCGGATCTGGCGACGTCCAAGAACCTTGGCCTGATGCTGGCCATGGCGAATCGGTTCACTCTTCCGGTCCAGAAGGCCAGGGAACTGGTTCAGTCCGGAATGCTGGGAAAGCTCTTCAGCGCCGACGTCTACATGGTGGCGGACCAGACCCGTTTGACCCGGCCCAGAACGCAGAATTCCTGGGTCTCCAAGAAGGCCCTCTCCGGCGGGGGGCACCTGATCTGGCTGGGAATCCACTGGCTCGACCTGGTCCAGTACATCACCGAAGATCGGGTGCACAAGGTGGCGGGCTTCACCAGCAACGTTGGGGGCCAGCCGGTGGATATCGAGGATGCCGCCGTGCTCAGCCTCCTCTACAGAAGCGGCATGGTGGGCACCATGCACTCGGGCTACTACCTGGACCGCGGATACCATAGTCACATCGCCATCTGGGGCGAGAAGGGCTGGCTCCGATTCGACCTGACGGCGCAGCAGCCGCTGGAATGGTACTCGACCCTCGAGGGGATGCCTCAGGGGATCCAGACCTTCTCGTACAGCCGGGGGACGAACTTTTATCTGGGGATCATCCAGGCCGCGGTGGACTGCGCCCAAGCCTCGGGAGACTCGGGAAAGAGCGCCGAAGAGAGTCTGAGCGTGCTCAGGACCATCTTCGGCCTCTACCGGGCGGCGGAGACGGGACGGACGCAAACTCTCGAGTCGTAGCCGGCGCGTTCCCCGATTCGCAGGGCCGGAATGCCGGGATGACTTCATCCCCGGGCGCAGGCTCCTAGGTTCCAGAGACTCTCGCCGGTTCATTTCTGAAGGGAGAACGGGCCATGAGCCGAATCAATCGGGCGGTGATCAAGGCTGCTCTGGCCGGCGGGGGCGTGCTGTTCGTCTGGGGAGTCGTCTACTGGGTGGTCCTCCCCTTTCACCAGGGGGTCTTCGGAGAATTCCGGGACGAGGACGCCGTCGCTTCGGTCCTGACGCAGAACGCGTCCCAGTCGGGCATCTACATCTATCCGGGCGGGCAGGACGAAGAAGCCGCGGAGAAAAGGGCGCGCGGTCCGTTTGCCTTCGTCGTCTTTCATCCCGGGGGAATCACATCCATGGTCCGGCCCCTCTTCACCCAATTGGGCATCCAGGTCCTGGGAGCATTCCTGATCTCCCTGCTGCTGGCCAGGGCCGGAATTCGCGGCTACTGGGGACGGGTGGGATTCGTGGTTCTCCTGCTCTTGGCCGCCGGAGTCCTGTGCCATCTCCCGAGCTGGAACTGGTGGCAATTCTCCTCCGGGTACATCGTCCTGGTCTTTGCGGACCTGCTCGCCGGTGGATTTCTGGCTTCTCTGATTATGGCCCGGATCATCAGGTAGGGGTCTCCATGGCGCTGCGATCATTTCTACGGCGCAGACTCCCCGCCATCGCCTTGCTGGTTCTCTCAGGTCTGGTCCCTTCGACGTTACAGGCTGCATCCAAGAAGACATCTCACAAGGGGTCTTACGAACTCCGAGGCCGGATCGTGCTGCCGGACGGAGGATCCTTTCGTGGAAATACCCCGTTGGTCATCCTGGACGCGGTGCAGTTTCCCTTTCGGCGGAAGGTTCTCGCCGGATGGGGCGGGCGGTTCCGGATCAAGAAGCTGCCCCAGTCCTCCTACAAGATGTCGATCCTGGTGGCCGGCATGGGCGAGATGGATCGCACCGTCGACATCGGGCCCGCCTTTGCCGACAAG